>JBDTMR010000023.1:0-14135 GCA_039934175.1 Sphingomicrobium sp. | reverse complement strand
CCCGGAGACATTGAAGCCGAAGAAAAAGGACGGGCGACCCGAGGGCAGGGGCCGCCCGTCCAGCTAAGGCCGGAGAACAGGGAAAACCGGCCTCGCGTCGGTTAGGGCAGCAACACCGAATCGATGACGTGGATGACGCCGTTCGATTGCATGACGTTGGCAATGGTGATCATCGCGGTTCCGCCCTTGGCGTCGGTGATCATCCAGCCCTTGCCGTGCTTCATGAATCGCAGCGAACCGCCATTGACCGTCTTGAGCGTTGCCGTACCATGATGTTTGGCCGCCATCGCCTGGATCTGACCTGCCGTGATCCGGCCGGGGACGACATGATAGGTCAGGATCGAGGTCAGCGTTCCCTTGTTTTCGGGTTTCACCAGCGTCTCGACGGTTCCCGCCGGAAGTTTGGCGAAGGCCGCATTGGTCGGCGCGAAGACGGTGAAGGGACCTTTGCCGGACAGCGTGTCGACGAGGCCCGCAGCCTTGACGGCGGCGACCAGCGTGGTGTGATCCTTCGAATTGACAGCGTTCTGGACGATGTTCCTGGTCGGATACATCGCCGCTCCGCCGACCGTCGGATTCTTGGCGAGCGCCGGGGTTGCAAGGCTCAAGGCAGCTGCCGAGAAAATGAGGATTTTGTTATTCAACATCGGTGCATTCCCTTTTTGGTTGAGAGCGCCGGGGGAAGGGCAACTCGCAAGCAGATACGGGAATGAACGGCGGCCGGATGCGCCGGGGACTCAAATTTCTTTGAGCGTCCCGCTGGCGATCACCGGTCCGGTCGGTGCGCCGGTCGGCGACCCCCCCTGCGGCTCCATCGAAATGGCGAGGATGCTGCCGACCGGGATCGGGCGAGTCGTCGCGTCGGCGACATAGTGCCCCGGCGAAACCTCTCGGAACAAGCCGAGCGGACGAGGCGCGCTGTCCCCCTCGATCGACCAGAGTTGCGCGCTCCGGCCAGCGGGAATGGTCATCTGCCCACCGAGTGTAAGCTGGTGGGAACGCGCGTCGTAGCGCGCCGCCATCGGCGCACCCGTCGTCGGCGCCATTGCTGCGACCATCGCCGAGGTCGCGGGCGTTTCGACCGGCACCTCGCGAATCTCCGGCGGACGGGTGACCAAAACGAAGGCAAGGGCCGCGGCGACGATCGACGAGCCGACCGTCATGAATTTCCAAGGCCGCGCCGATTTCAGGGCCGACCCGTCATTGGCAGCCGTGGCGGCGAGAATCCGGCTTTCGAGCTGCGGCGGCGGCGCAACGTCTGGCCAGGATGCAAACAGGGCTGCAAAATGATCGCGCCAACGCTCGACCTCGCGCGCGAAATCGGGGTCGGCGAGCTGGCGACGAAGGGCTCGCGAACGCTCGTCGCCGTCGAGCAGCCCGAGCGCCAGCTCGGCGGCAGCAACGTCGGGCTCGGGGCCGCGTTCGCGAGGGCCGTCAATCGTCATGCAAACAGTCCTTGAGCCGGGCGAGTCCGCGCCGAACCCAGCTTTTCATGGTGCCGAGCGGAACGCTTCGGGCGGCCGCGATTTCGGCATAGGTCGCGCCGTCGAAAAAAGCCGTTCGAATGGCGTCGCGCGTTTTCGGCTCGAGCGTCTCCAGGCAATCATGAATTCGGTGCCGCTCTTCCTGGGCAATCACGCGCTCGTCGGCGGCAGGTGAAGGGTCGACGATCTGAGCGGCATCGTCGAGCGGCGCGCGGCGGCGATTGGGCGCCGCCCTGACCCAATCGATCGCGCGATTTCGGGCGATGGTCGCGAGCCAGGTGATCGGGCTGGCGCGACCGGGCTCGAACGCCCCGGCACGGCGCCAAACCGTTAGATAGACCTCGCTCAACACATCCTCCGCCGCTTGCTGTTCGCCGCAGATACGAAAGCAGATGCCGAATAGTTTCGACGATGTCAGTCGATAGAGCCGGGCGAACGCGGGACGGTCTTCGCGGCCGGTCGCGACAAGCGCATCGACGAGTTGCTCGCGGCGACTTGCGGAATCGGTCGAATGGGGAGCGTCTGCCACGCTGTAGAGCTAGCGAGCGCGACCGACACATGCAACGGGAACGCCTGACGGCCGTTCACCGTTGGCAATTCGAGGAACATCGAGAGGAAAGAATATGGTCAAGGCGACATGGAATGGCGAGACGATCGCCGAGAGCGACGACACCGTCGTGGTCGAAGGAAATCACTATTTTCCGCAGGGAGATGTTGCGATGGACCGGTTGGTGCCGTCTGACACGGTGACCACCTGTCCGTGGAAAGGCGAGGCCAATTATTATTCGATCCGCGCAGGCGGCGTCACCAACGCCGATGCCGCCTGGACCTACAAGACGGCCAAGGACGCTGCCAAAGAGATCGAGGGCCGGATCGCCTTCTGGAAAGGGGTCGAGGTCGCGTGATCACACTTTACGGCATCCCCAATTGCGATACGGTCAAGAAAGCTCGCCGGTGGCTGGACGGACACGGTGTCGCGTTCGAATTCCACGATTTCAAGGAACTCGGTGTGTCCACCGAACGGCTTGAAGAGTGGGCCGATGCGGCGGGTTGGGATGTCTTGATGAACAAGCGCGGCACGACGTTTCGCGGCCTTGTCGACGCGGAGAAGGACGACATCGATTGGGCGAAGGCGATAAGGCTCATGCAGGCCCATCCAAGCCTGATCAAGCGGCCGGTCGTCAGCGACGGACAGGGGAAGGTGACGGTGGGGTTTTCCGAGGCCGTTTTCGCGGACAACTGGGGCTGAACGGCGACGACAGTGCGCGTTCAGCCACCGCACGCTATGACGGTGCCATGAACTGGAAACATCCTATGGCTGCTGTGGTGCTTGCCGCAGCACTTTTCGTGTCGACCCCGGCAACGGCCGATCCGCGCGAGGCGAGCCCGACCGATCCGACCTGCCGGATCGGCGGAAAGCCCGCGGTTCTGGTCAGCATCGCCGGACTGAAAAATGGTAGCGGCAAGGTCCGCGTCCAGGCTTATGGACCGGGCGGCGGCAACTTCCTTGCCAAGGGTGGCTGGGCCGGGCGGGTCGATGTCCCGCTGAACGGTCGCCGCGCGGTCGACGTCTGCCTGCCGCTTCCCGCCGTCGGCAATTACGCCGTCACGGTGCGCCACGATGCCAATGCGAATCGCAAGTCGGATTGGAACGATGGCGCGGGGTTTTCGCGCAATCCGCAATTGAGCCTGACCAGCAAGCCGACCTTTGGCGAAACGGCGGTGCGGGTCGGACATGCACCCACGCGACTGCGTGTGGTCATGAATTACCGCCGCGGACTGAGCGTCGGACCAGTCGGTTAGGTCCGACTTCACGCAACAAAAAGGGCGGCCGCGCTTGATGCGGGCCGCCCTTTTGATGTCCGGTCGCGACGGGCGTTACCGGTAGGCAATCAGCCGTCCGCTGTCGGTCAGCACATAAAGCGTGTTACCCGCGACGACCGGTTGCAGGTTAATGCTGGCCCCGGCACTGGTCTGGCTCTGGACCGCACCGGTCGCCGGATCGACGTTGGTGATACTGCCGTTCGACCCAGTCAGGATCAGGCGCTGGCCGGCCAGGATCGGACCTGAATAGAAAATCGGGTTCTTCTTGTCCTTGGGCTTCTCCCAGCGCGGCAGTTCGGCGATCCAGCGTATCTTGCCGGTGTTGCGGACCATTGCGATGACCTTGGCCTCGTCGGTCGCCACAAACACCCAGTCGCCCGCGACCCACGGGGTCGAAATGCCGGCGACATTCTGTTCCCACATGCGTTGGCCGCTGAACAATTCCAGGGCGACCATGCGGCCGCCCTTGCCGACCGCGAACACCTGGCCGCCGTCGATGACCGGATCGGCATCGATGTCGGAGAGTGAGGCGACACTGGTCGAGATCGACGTCCGCGACAAAGCGTCCTGCCAGACGAGGCGGCCGTTTTCATATCGATAGGCGTTGAGTTCGCCCGACGAGAATCCGGCGACGACCGTTCCGCGCGAAACGGCCGGCGCGGCAGAGCCGAACACGCCGGCAATTTCCAGCGCCGCCGCCGACGACCAATTGGTCGCGCCATCGGTGGTCTTGAGCGAGAAGATCTGGTTATCCTGGGTCATCACGTAGAGCGTATCGCCATCGACCGTGGGTGCGCCGCGCAGCGGGCCTGCGGGCTTGACCGTCCACGCCACCGCACCGGTCGCGGCATCGATCGCCGCCACATAGCCCAGGCCGTTGGTGGCATAGACCCGGCCATTGGCGAAGGCAGCGCCGCCCCCGTAGAGCACGCCGCGATCCTTGCCGGTTTCGCCGAAGCTGGCCTGCCACACCGATCCGCCGTTGCGCGTATCGAAGGCACGCACGGTGCCCACTGTGTCGACCGTATAGACCCGGCCGCCGCCGACGATGGGCCCGGACACGAGGCGCGAACCGCGATCCGATCCTTCGCCGATCTGCGCGGTCCAGGCGACGCCGAGGCTCTGGCCAAGCGCGACATGGCCGACCGATTTCGAGGCATTGCCACCCGACTGCGCCCAATCCTCATTCTCGACCGCGGCGGGAAGCGTGATCGGCAAGGCCGCAGTTTCCGGATCGACCTGGATCGTGGTTTCCGCCGTCATGACGGAGATCCGGTCGCCGACGGTCGGCGTGATCTTCTTGTCCTTCTTGAAGGGATTGCAGCCGGCCAGCATCGCCGTCGCGGCAAGCAGCAAAGCGGTGTTTCGAACATTGGTCTTCATGGGCTAAATCATCCCTTGGAAATGTCGGCGATGGCGGCGGTCGCATCGACGCCGAGCGTGCCGGCGATCTGGACCGCACGGCTGCGAATGGTGACGGGAACGTCCTTGTTCGACGCGATGGCGGCAAACATGCGCCCCGCCTCGTTTTTCTTGCCCTGCTTGATGAGGGCCATTGCGGTCAGTTCGCCAGCGCTTCCGAACCATGCGCTCTCGGGCTTGGCGAGGGTGGCGAGACGCGAGATGACGTCCTGCGGCGGAAGCTGGTCGAATTGCAGGGCGACGCTGCGCAACGTCGCGAGGTCGCGGTAAGGATCGGCAAGGCCGCTGTCGGCGGCGATCGCGTCGTAGATTTTGAGCGCGCCCGTGCGGTCGCCCTTCTCGACGAGCGCACCGGCCTGCATCAGCTTGGCCTGGGTCGCGATCCCTTCCGCAGAACTGCCGGTTAACGGCGCGAGCTTTTGTTCGGCCGCCTTGGGGCGTTTGGCCAAGTTGTCGTCGATCGCGGCGACCAGATTCTCGCTGTCACCATCGGCTGCCTTGCCCTGCTTGTCCTGCCAGTAGATCCAACCAGCGATGGCGGCGAGGAACAGCAAGGCGGCACCTGCAATCAGCGCTCCATTTTTCTTGAGCCATTGTTCGGTCTGGTCGCGACGAAGATTCTCGTCGACCTCGCGTACGAAGGATTCGTCATGCTCGGTAGGGGGAAGGGCCAAGGATTACCTCTACTTCGGGGATGAATGCAGCGGCCATGCTTCCTCCCCCCGCCTGAACGGAAGCTTGCCGGTGGATGCCTCTAGCCGAGGACGGGGCAAAGGCAAAGGGGCGAAGCGCGTCAGGATTTGGGTCGGTAGGTCTGGTCGGCGGACGGGAAGGCGCGGCTACGGACTTCGTCGCGGTAAGTGGCGGCGGCGGCGGAGATTTCGCCGGCCAGATCGGCATAACGTTTGACGAAGCGCGGAGTGCGCTCGAACAGGCCCATCATGTCTTCGGTGACCAGCACCTGGCCGTCACAATTGGCCGATGCGCCGATCCCGATGGTCGGGATTGCAATCGCCTTGGTAACGTTGTCCGCAATCGATTCGAGGACGCCTTCGACAACCACGCAGAAAGCGCCAGCCTCGGCGACCGCTTTGGCATCGCCGACAATCTTTTTGGCTTCGGCATCGCTCTTGCCGCGCGCCCCGTATCCGCCGAGCACGTTGACCGCCTGCGGGGTCAGCCCGACGTGGCCGATCACCGGGATGCCGCGATTGGTCAAAAATTGGACGGTCTCGGCCATCGCCTCGCCGCCTTCCAGCTTGACCGCGGCGCAGCCGGTTTCCTTGAGGATCCGACTGGCGTTCTCGAATGCCTGGGCGGGGGAAGCTTCGTAGCTTCCGAACGGCATGTCGACCGCGACGAGGGCGTGCCAGCTGCCGCGAACCACCGCGGCACCGTGCGCGCACATCATTTCCAGGCTGACCGGAACGGTCGAATTCAGGCCGTAGATGACCTGACCCAGGCTGTCGCCGACCAGCAGCATCTCGCAATGCGGGTCGAGCAATTGCGCCGTCCGCATCGTGTAAGCGGTCAGCATGACGAGCGGTTCGGCGGTGACGCCATCCACCTTGCGGGCGCGGATCGCGGGCACCGTCATGCGTTTGCCGGGCACGGGCGAGGGAGTCGCGCGGCTGGTATCGGTTTCGATCGTGATCTTGGACATCGGGCGCTTCTAGCCGAGCGTGCTCAGCGGAGCCAGCCGTTGACCTTTGCATAATGAGCGAAGCGCCAGATCAGGAAGCAGATGACGGCGATCAGGAACGGCAGCAGCAGCATGTCCGAGGTCAACAATTCGCGGAGGCTGGGCACCACGATTAGCGCGGAAAATTGCACCAGCACGGCGATGAAGGAGACCAGAAGAACCGGCGCGGAAAGGCTTCGGCGCATCAGCAGCAGGAACGCACCAACCAGCCCGCCCCACACCGCGACTCCATAAGCCGCCGTCATCCAGGCCGGGGCGGCTTCCCAGACGGCGCGTTCGTCGACCGGCAGCAAGGCGGGATCGACGCTGACCTGCATCAGGTACATGGCGCAGCCGATCAATTCCCACAGCAGGACGCCGATCGCGGCAATCGTGAACCACGACGGGGTGGGACGCGGGCTGATGTCGGTCATTCGGAAATCTCCCCGGAAAGGCGATCGCAGGGTGGCCCCGGCACGAGCCGTGCGCAAGGCCAACATTGACCCGGCGCAGGATTCCGGTCAGGGCCTGTCGCCTTATGCCCCTTCCTACCGTCGCCATCGTCGGCCGTCCCAATGTCGGCAAGTCGACCCTGTTCAATCGCCTCGTCGGCAAGCGTATTGCGCTGGTCGACGATCGGCCCGGCGTGACCCGTGACCGGCGCGAAGGCGAGGCCGAATTGCTCGGCCTGCGTTTCACCATAATCGACACCGCAGGGTTCGAGGATGAAGATGCGCATACGCTGCCCGGCCGGATGCGGATGCAGACCGAGGCCGCGGTTGCGGATGCCGATGTCGCCTTGTTCGTGATCGACGCCCGTGAAGGACTGACGCCGCTAGATCAGGAAATCGCCCGCTGGCTGCGTGAGCAGCCGACACCGATCATCCTTGCCGCCAACAAGGCCGAAGGCCGCCAGGGCGAAAGCGGCCGGATGGAGGCCTATGCTTTGGGCATGGGCGATCCGTTCGCCTTGTCTGCCGAGCATGGCGAAGGGCTGGTCGACCTGTTCGAATCGCTGCGCCCCCACGTCGAACGCGAAAGCTATGACGAGGAAGAGGTCGAATATGACGAGGACGACAAGCCGATCGGGCCGCTGAAAATGGCGATCGTCGGCCGCCCGAATGCTGGCAAGTCGACCTTGGTCAACAAGATGCTGGACGAGGACCGGATGATCACCGGCCCCGAAGCGGGCATTACCCGCGACAGCATCACCATCGACTGGGAATGGGCAGGCGCCGATGGAACGACGCGCGCAGTCAAGCTGGTCGACACCGCCGGCCTGCGCAAACGCGCCAAGATCGACGACAAGCTGGAAAAGATGAGCGCCGCCGACACCCGTCGCGCCATCGACATGGCGCAGGTCGTCGTCCTGCTCCTCGATGCAACGCGCGGGCTGGAAGTGCAGGACCTCAAGATCGCTTCCCAGGTCATCGACGAGGGCCGCGCGCTGATGATCGTGCTCAACAAATGGGATGTCGCCGAACATGCCTCCAGCCTGTTCAACGGGGTCAAGGCCGCGCTCGAGGAAGGGCTGAGCCAATTGAAGGGCGTTCCCGTACTGACCGTCAGCGCGAAGACCGGCAAGGGCATCGACATCATGATGCAGGCCGCGTTCGAACTTCGCGATTCATGGAGCAGGCGGGTGACGACCGGCGAGCTCAACCGCTGGTTCGCAAGTGCGGTCGAGACCAATCCGCCGCCCGCGCCCGGCGGCAAGCGAATCAAGCTGCGCTACATCACGCAGATCAAGACCCGGCCTCCGACCTTCGTCATTTTCGGATCGCGGGTCGACCAGTTGCCGGCGAGTTACGAGCGCTACCTGCTCAACTCGATGCGCCGCGACCTCAAGCTGGGGCCGGTCCCGCTTCGCCTCAACATGCGCGCGACCAAGAATCCCTATGGTGCGGGCACCACCGGGACCGCGAGCGGCGAACGCGCAAGATAACGTCTCCTTTACCCTTCGCGCGTAATCCCATGTTGGTGGGATGGCGCCCGATAGGGGCGCATGAGGAGCAAGGTCTTGGACGACGCAGATCTCGTCGATTGGATGTATTTCGAACGCTCGCGCAATGAGCTGGGACCCGGATTCATCCGGATTCTCGGCTATTATCGTGAGGATGGTGCCAAAAGCATCGCGCAGATCGAGCAGGCGATGCGCGAGAAAAACACCGTCGCGCTCGTCATCCCGGCACACACGCTGAAAGGCGAATCGCGCCAGTTCGGTGCCGAACCGCTGGCCGAAATTGCCGAGAATATCGAAAATATCGCGCGTTCGTGCATCGAGACGCACCGTTTTCCCGACGAACTCGTGCCCGAAGTGGTCCAGCTGCGCCGTTTTTTCGAACGGACCGTTGCCTTGTTCGACGAGGCCACCAATCCTTTGATGTCGCGCGCGGCCCCGGGCGGGTTCGGGCGCAAGGTGGCGAATCAGGATTTCGGAAGGCTCTAAGCCGAAACCGTCGATCGATTGACAGTCGACTCACGCTGCATATTGTGCGGCGCGGGGAGGAAGATCGTGCTTCGATGGATGATAGGCCTGTTGCTTTTGCTCGGCGTGATCGGTGCCGGAAGCTATGCGCGCGCGGCGCATCTCAGCGAGATTTCACGAACGTCCTAGCGCCGCATCGGCTGCAACCGGCCGCGCGACAGGCTGCGCCATAACCATTCGAGCGGGCCGTACCGGTAACGGTCGAGCCACGGCTTCGACCAAAGCAGCATGATGGCCCAGACGATCGGGACGAGCAGCCACGCTTGCGCGCGCGACACGCTGCCGTAGAGGCCGAAGCCCCAGCCGTAGAACACGAACGCGGCAATCAGCGAAGTTCCGAGATAATTGGTGAAGGCCGCACGGCCGGTGGCAGCGATCCGCTGCACCAGCCAGCCATGATGGCGGGTGGCAAGCACGATCAGCGCCGCGTAACCCGCCGCCATGGCGATCCGGAACGGGGTTACGCCGACGACAAAACCGCCGAACAGGGTGATGATATCGAAGTTGCTCGACAGGTCGGCCCAGACCAGCAGCGCGAAAGCGGCAAAGCCGCCGCTAACCGTGATCAAGGCAAAACGGCGGTAGGCGGGCAACGGCCATTGCCCGGTCAGGAAGCCCGATTTGTATCCTGCCATGCCAAACAGCATCAGGCCGAGCGTCTCGGGCAGGAAAACCATGGTCGCTGTAAGTAGTTCGCCGGTGTTGCCGAGCTTATGGTCGACAAGCGTCCACCAGCCGCCGCGGTGGATGGCGAGATCGTCGGCGATCGCCTGACGGGTCGGCACGAAACTGCCCATACCGTCGTTCCAATGATCGATGGCGGCCAGCGACGCATGCGGCGCGTGCGCCGCCAGTTGTGCACCATGCTGTTCGACGATCCACGCCGCGAAGATCATCAGGCCAACCAGAGTTGCAATTACGCCGCCGACCATCAGCTTGCGCGGTCGCCAGTTGCGGAACCACACGGCGACCAGGCCGGTGATCGCATAAAGCGTCAGGATGTCGCCGAACCAGAGCAGGAAATAATGGGCGAGGCCGATCCCCAGCAGGATCAACATCCGGCGGATGTGCACCGCGATGCCGGATTGGCCCGCCGCTTCGGCACGCTCGATCACCAGCAGCATCGACGCCCCGAACAGCATCGAGAATAGACTGCGCATCTTGCCATCGATCAGCAGCAGGTTGAGCGCCCAGACGAGACGATCCGCGCCTTGCGTCCCGCCATAAGCGGCGGGGTTGAAATAGGCCTGTTCGATCATCGCAAAGGCCACGACATTGACCGAGAAAATCCCCATCACCGCAATCCCGCGGATCACGTCTAGACTGAAAATCCGTTCGCCAGGGACCATCGAGTTCGTCAACTTCGCCTCCATATCGTGCCCGAAACGACATGCTTTTCAGCGTAGGACCGGGCTACGTCAATTCCATCAGAGGAAGCTGGCAATTTGCTCAAGCGGCTTCTTGCGGGTGGCATATTCCGGGATCGTCGCATTTGCGGCGGGCAGTCCGGCGACGATGATCATCACCGGCTTTTCATCGTCGGGGCGCCCGCAGATTTCGCGCAGGAAGCCCATCGGCGACGGCGTGTGCGTCAGGGTCGCAAGTCCGGCCTGGTGAAGGTTCGCGAGCAGCAGACCGCAGGCGATTCCGACGCTTTCGGTGACATAATAATTCTGCTTCTTCTCGTCCGGTTCGATGCCGCCCTTGCGCTGGCCGAAGACGACGATCAGGTAGGGCGCAATGTCGAGAAAGTTTTTGTCGGCATCGGTGCCCAAGGGGGCGAGGGCCTCCAGCCACTCCTGACCGGCCTTGCCGGCATAGAAAGCGGCTTCCTCCTGTTCCGCCTCAAGGCGGATGCGATGCTTGATCTCGGCGCTTTCGATTACGGCGAAATGCCACGGTTGATGGTTGGCGCCCGACGGCGCGGTTCCGGCGGTCAGGATCGCCTGTTCGATTATCGCGCGCGGGACAGGCGTGTTGGCGAACATCCGGCAGGTACGGCGCTCGCTCATCGTCGCGCGGAAGCGGCTGGCGGCGGCGAGGCGCTCGTCGTCCGTCATGTCCGGAAGCGCGGTGTAGGGCAGGTGCGGCGCGGTGGTCATCTGCGTTCTTTCCGAATGACGAGTTTCAGGCCCGACCAGACCGCATCGATCGCGCAGACCTTGACGTCGACCCAATAGGTCGCGGGCAGGATGACCGCCCGGATGACGTCTTCGGTGATGTCGGTATCGATCTTCGCAGTTTTCTTGGGCCAGCTGACCCAGACGAACCCGGCGGGGTCGATCAGGGTGCGAAGGGCGGCAAGCTTGGTTTCCATGGCGGCGCGGCGGGTGACGAAGATGTGGGCGGCCTCAAGACCGGATTCGGGGATTCGGATCCAGTTCGGCTGCTGGCCGATGCTCTTCTCGATATCATGGCGGATCGGGTCGGGCATGGCGTCGATGAAGACACGCATGTCCTGGCGATAGCCGAGCTTCTTGCCGAGCGGCGTGCCTGAATAGCCCGCCGACTGCATCGCGTCAGAGCTCGTTCGACATCAAGGCGGGGAAGAAGCCTTCGTGCGAATCGCGCAATTCGTCGAGGCTGATCTCGCCATCGAGCGGCTCGTCGGCGCTCCCGATGAAAATGCTGTCGCCGCCGGTCCAGCCGATAAAGCAGCAACCGATGCCTTTCTCGCGCGCCAGTTTCTCGACCATGTCGCGGTCGAGCGCTTCGGTAACGACGTATCGGCCCTGGGTCTCGCCGAACATTGACCAGTCATGACGGACGATCTCGCGATCGACGAAATCCTCGAAGGTACTGGCCAGCAGCCGGGCGCCGATGTTCCCGGCAAGCGCCATTTCGGCGACGGCAACCAGCACGCCCCCATCGCTCACGTCGTGAACCGCGGTGACAAATTCCTCGTCGATCAATTCGCGGACGAATTCGCCGTGCGAGCGTTCGCGGCCCAGGTCGACGTGCGGCGGGGCACCGTCGCGGCGACCGCGGCAGACGTCGAGCCACAGAGACTGACCGATTTCGGGATCGGCCTTGGGATCGGCCCCGATCAGGAGAATCTTCTGGGCCTGGTCCTTGAAGGCGATGGTCGCCGACTTGCGCCAGTCCCTGAGGATGCCGACGCCGCCGATCGCGGGGGTCGGCAGGATCGCGCTGCCCCCGCCGGTCGCCTTGCTCTCGTTATAAAGGCTGACATTGCCCGACACGATCGGGAAGTCGAGCGCGCGGCAGGCATCGCCCATGCCGCGCAAGGCCTCGACGAACTGGGCCATGATTTCGGGCCGCTGGGGGTTGCCGAAGTTGAGACAATTGGTGACCGCCAACGGTGTGGCGCCGACGGCGGACAGGTTGCGATAAGCCTCGGCAATTGCCTGCTTGCCGCCTTCATAAGGGTCGGCAAAGACGTAGCGCGGCGTGCAATCGGTGCTGATCGCAAGCGCCTTGTCGGTGCCGTGAATGCGGACCACCGCAGCATCGCCGCCCGGCTTCTGGATCGTGTCGGCGCCGACCTGGCTATCATATTGCTCCCAGATCCAGCGCCGCGAGGCGAGGTTGGGCGAACCCATCAGCGTCTTCAGATCGGCGGCGATGTCGGTCGACCGCGCGACTTTTCCAAGCGGTTTGACGCCCGACCATTTCTTGTAATCGGTCAGGCTGAGGTGCGGCCGGTCATATTCTGGCGCATCGTCGGCCAGCGGGCCGAGCGGGATGTCGCAGACGACTTCGCCATGATGTTCCAGGACCATGTGGCCCCCATCGGCCTGTGCCTCGGTGACTTCGCCGATCACCGCGAAATCCAACTCCCATTTACGAAAGATCGCCTCGGCCTCGGCTTCGCGGCCGGGTTTCAGGACCATCAGCATCCGTTCCTGCGATTCCGACAGCATCATTTCATAGGCCGTCATGCCGGTTTCACGCTGCGGCACCTTGTCCATGTTCAGGCGGATGCCGGCCCCGCCCTTCGACGCCATCTCGACCGACGAGGAGGTCAGGCCGGCCGCGCCCATGTCCTGGATCGCGACGATTGCGTCGGTCGCCATCAGCTCCAAACACGCTTCGATCAGCAGTTTTTCGGTGAACGGATCGCCGACCTGCACCGTCGGGCGCTTGTCCTCGTCGCCCTCGGCGAAATCGGCCGACGCCATCGTCGCGCCGTGAATTCCGTCGCGCCCGGTCTTCGATCCGACATAGACGATCGGATTGCCGATGCCGGTCGCCGCCGAATAGAAAATCTTGTCCTGATTGGCGATCCCGACCGTCATCGCATTGACCAGGATGTTGCCGTCATAAGAACTGTCGAAATTCACCTCGCCGCCAACGGTCGGGACGCCGACGCAATTGCCGTAGCCGCCGATTCCGCTGACCACGCCGCTGATCAAATGACGCATCTTGGGATGGTCGGGCCGTCCGAAGCGAAGCGCGTTCATGTTGGCGATCGGCCGCGCCCCCATGGTGAAGACGTCGCGCAGGATTCCGCCGACCCCGGTCGCGGCGCCCTGGTAAGGCTCGATGTAGCTGGGATGATTGTGGCTTTCCATCTTGAAGATCGCGGCCTGGTTGTCACCGATGTCGATGACTCCGGCATTCTCGCCCGGACCGCAGATTACCCAGTCGGCGGTGGTCGGCAATTTCTTCAGATGGAAACGCGACGATTTGTAGCTGCAATGCTCCGACCACATCACCGAAAAGATGCCGAGCTCGACCAGGTTCGGCGCGCGGCCCATCGCGTCCAGAATACGCTGATATTCCTCCTCGTTAAGGCCGTGGTCGGCTACCATTTGAGGCGTGATCGGGGAGTCGAGAGTCGCGGCATCGGTCATGCGCGGCGCTCTAACGGCAAGATCATGCGAAGCCTAGAGGGAAGGGGGAGTGGAAGGGTTGAGGCGGGAAAATCGCTAGAGTCCGTTTTCGGCGGTGGTCTCAGGTAATCGACGCAACACGTTATCTTTAGCGAGGTAAGGTGATGCGATGGAGAAGAGACGACAGCGCCGGATGTTCACTGCGGCGCAGAGTGCGGAGGTTTGGGACCGCTGGCAGCGTGGTGAAGGGCTGAAGGCGATTGGCCGTGTGTTCGGCCGTTCATCGGGATCGATCTTTGCGCATTTGAAGCCGCATGGCGGCATTCGTCCTGCGCCGCGGCGACGTTCACGTCGCATGCTCAGCATGGCTGAGCGCGAGGAGATCTCGCGGCTCTTTCCATCGTCGGTTTCAGGTTCAGCGCACGTCGGCGGGAATGTGC
>JBDTMR010000022.1:0-14514 GCA_039934175.1 Sphingomicrobium sp. | reverse complement strand
CCACCCCCAGCTCGACCGCCCGATCGGGCGTCAGGAACGGGTCGAAGGCAATTACTTTCATCTTCAGCCCAAGCGCCCTGCTGGCGACGATCGAGCCGATGTTGCCGGCGCCGATCAGGCCCAGGGTCTTGGCGGTCACCTCGACCCCCATGAAGCGGTTCTTTTCCCACTTTCCGGCCTGGGTCGAGGAATCGGCCTCGGGCAGCTGGCGGGCAAGCGCGAACATCAAGGCGATGGCATGTTCGGCGGTGGTGATCGAATTGCCGAACGGGGTGTTCATGACGACCACGCCGCGCGCCGTGGCGGCGGGAAGGTCGACGTTGTCGACGCCGATCCCGGCGCGGCCGACGACCTTCAACCTGGTCGCGGCGTCGAGAATAGTGGGCGTGACCTTGGTCGAACTGCGGATGGCGAGGCCGTCGTACTGGTCGATGATCGCGGCCAGTTCGTCGGGCGTCTGGCCGGTGATTTCGTCAACCTCGATTCCGCGCTCGCGAAAGATTGCGGCCGCCTTGGGATCCATCTTGTCGGAAATGAGGACTTTGGGAGCAGTCATTGAAGAACCTTTCGTGCTCCGGCGACGGCAGGAGCGAAGAGAAGAAATGGCGCGGCGGCTTGGCCTCCGGCCTTCGCCGGAGCGCCGTTCATGATTGGAGTTCGGCCCATGCCCAATCGAGCCACGGCCCGAGCGCCTCGATATCGGCGGTGTCGACGGTCGCACCGCACCAGATGCGAAGACCCGGCGGAGCGTCGCGATATCCCGCAATGTCATAGGCCGCATGTTCGGCCTCGAGCAGCTTGGCGAAACGCTTGATGAAATCCGCATCGGCACCGTCGACGGTCAGGCAGACGCTGGTTTTCGACCGGGTTGTCGAATCCCGCGCCAGATGGCCGAGCCATTTGCGGCCCTCGACGATCCGATCGAGCGCTGCCGCATTGGCGTCGGACCGCGCAATCAGGCCGTTGAGCCCACCCAATCCCTTGGCCCATTCCAACGCGAAGATCGCATCTTCGACTGCGAGCATTGAGGGCGTGTTGATCGTCTCGCCCTTGAAGATCCCTTCGTTGAGCTTGCCCGATTTGGTGAGGCGGAACAGCTTGGGGAGGGGGCGTTCGGGGCTGTAGCCTTCCAGTCGATCGACCGCGCGCGGACCAAGAATGAGGACGCCGTGCGCGCCTTCGCCGCCCAGCACCTTTTGCCAGCTGAAGGTGGCGACATCGATCTTGTCCCACGGTAGGCCATAAGCGAAAACCGCGCTGGTCGCGTCGGCGAAGGACAGGCCAGTTCGGTCATCGGGGATCCAGTCTCCGTCCGGGACGCGAACACCGCTGGTGGTGCCGTTCCAGGTAAACAGGACGTCCCCGGACCAGTCGACCTGCGTCAGGTCGGGAAGGTCGCCGTAATCGGCGCGGATCACCGTCGGGTCGAGCTTGAGCTGCTTGACCGCGTCGGTCACCCAGCCTTCGCCGAAACTTTCCCAGGCCAGCGTGGTGACGGGCAAAGCGCCAAGCATCGTCCACATGGCCAGTTCGAACGCGCCGGTGTCGGATCCCGGGACGATCCCGATGCGGTGGGTGTCGGGCAATTGGAGTATCTCGCGCATCAGATCGATGCAATATTGCAACCGCTGCTTGCCAAGCGCGCCGCGATGCGACCGACCGAGGTCATCGAGAAACAATTTGTCAGGGCTCCAGCCGGGCGGCTTGGCGCAGGGACCGGACGAGAAATGCGGACGTGCAGGACGCACGACAGGTTTGTTCAACATCAAAAACTCTCCTCACAGAGAGCACGCGCCGCGTTGGGACGGCGTGGCCCGCCGCCACTCATACGAGCCATTGCGGCAAGCTCAAGGCGCGTGCGGTCAAATGTGAAATTCTCACGAAATTCCAAAGGGCAACGATGGGTTTCTCTAACCTAGAGCAAGAAAAATTCTCAATTCATCCCGCGACGAACGCCATTCATCCTTAACCCCTAACCCCAAGGTTGAATTCCTTAACCATCTGGCGAGAAGTTCGATCCTTCGACGTGCGCGGCAAACGCATGACGACTTGATCGGGGACCGGGGAGGTCCAAAAAATTTGGTGAGACCGCCAGGCGCTGTGGGAGCGGCGCCTCTTGTGCGGTTCGAATTTGGAGCGTGGGAAATATGATCGGAAGCATCGCAAATACAGGAACATTGTTCCGCGATCGCGACTTCTTCATTCATGACGGAAGCAAGCTTCGCCGCCTTCGGGTACCGGCGATCGCCCAGATCGGCCTTGCGCTCTCTTTTGGCCTCCTTTTGGCTTTCAGCACCTTCTCGATGATCCGCCTCCTGACCGCTCCCTCCGCTCCGCAACAGATTTCCAACCAGGTTCCAGCTTCCATGGCCCGCCTCGCCGCCGCGACTGAGGCACGCGTGATTGAGCTTGAGCAGCGCCAGCAGCAACTTGCCGCGATGCTCGCCGGCAAGGAAGTCGATGCCGAACTGCTTCGCCACATCGCGACCATCCCGACCGGCGCGGCCGTCGGCGGTCCGTTCGAACCGGTGACTGGCGGCAACAGCGATTCGACGTTCAAACAACTCTTCACCAGCTGGAAGAAACTCGACACGCTGCAGACCGGCGCGATCGCGGTTCCATCAGACAAGCCAGTCAAGTCCGCCCGCTTCGAATCGGCTTATGGCGAGCGTAGCGATCCCTTTACCGGAGGGCGCGCGCGTCACATGGGCATCGATCTATCGGGTCCGCTTGGAACGCCGATCTATGCGACCGCCGATGGCGTCATTTCGACCGCTGGCTATAATAATGGCGGATATGGCAATCTGATCAAGATCGACCATGGTCGCGGCGTCGAGACCCGCTACGGGCACCTTTCGCAGATCATCGTCGCCGCCGGCCAGCGCGTGAAGCGTGGCCAGTTGATCGGGAAGATGGGCTCGACCGGCCGTTCGACCGGCAGCCACCTGCACTATGAAGTCCGTATCGAAGGCCGTGCCGTCAATCCGATCCCGTTCATGAAGTCGACCGACTATCTGTTGGCGATGCAGAATGGCGGCGGCGCCAAGTCGATGGACAATCATGTTGCCCTTGGCGGACCTTCCGGTTCCAAGCGCTGACCTTGTCGGGCGGGGGACGCCGCCCTATCTCGACTCCATGACCAGTTCTTGCGTATCCCTGACGACAAGCGCGGCGCGCCGTGTGCTTGCCATTGCCAAGCGGCAGGGCCAACCCGCCGTGCTTCGCCTGTCGGTCGATGGCGGGGGATGCGCAGGATTTTCCTACAAATTCGCGCTCGGGACGCCCGAAGCGGACGACACCAGCGCCGAGCTCGACGGCGTGACCCTGGTTGTCGATCCCGTCAGCCTCGACCTGCTCGACGGCAGCCAAGTCGATTATGTCGAGGATCTTGGCGGTTCGGCCTTCAAGGTGACCAACCCGAATGCGGCCAGTGGCTGCGGTTGTGGATCCAGCTTCAGCGTCTAGCAGCGAGCGCAGCGGTCTCGGCGCGAATTCACGTCGCGTCGCTGAAATGTGCGACTACGACACTGCGAATTTCCGCCGCCGCGAAAACCGGCTAGGCCGGGTCGCATGAAAATCGTCACCTTCAACATCAACGGCATCCGCGCACGGATGCCTCGCCTTATCGAGTATCTCGAACGAGAACGGCCCGATGTGGCCTGCCTGCAGGAATTGAAATGCGCCGACGATGCGCTACCGGTGAAAGACATCGAAGCGGCCGGCTATCACGCGGTCTGGCACGGGCAGAAAGGCTTCAACGGGGTCGCCATCCTCGCGCGCGGCGAAGCACCGATCCTGCGGCAAGTCGGCCTGCCGGGCGATCCCGACGACACGCACAGTCGTTACATCGAGGCTGAAGTGCAGGGCGTGATCGTGGCTTCGATCTATCTGCCTAACGGTAATCCGGTCGGTACTGAGAAATTCGACTATAAATTGCGATGGATGGAGCGGCTGCGCGAACGGGCGGCGGAATTGCTTGTGCTGGAAAAGCCGGTCGTCCTGGCCGGCGATTACAATGTCATTCCGGAAGACCGCGATACCTTCAGCCGCCGGGCGATGAAGGATGACGCCCTGTTCCAGCCCGAAAGCCAGGACGCCTTTCGCCGTATCGTCAACCAGGGCTGGACGGACGCTCTACGGACGATGCATCCGACCGCCGAAAAGCTGTTTACCTTCTGGGACTATCAGGCGGGGGCTTGGGCGCGCGATGCAGGCTTCCGGATCGATCATCTGCTATGCTCGCCGCAAGCCGCCGACCGGTTGCGCGGTGCCGAGGTTCATAAATGGGCGCGGGCCGAGGAGAAAGCCTCCGATCACGCGCCCGTCGCCATCGACCTTGTCTAAAGCGACTTCTGGTATATGCGATAGGTGTGGTTGATGCCGGCTCCAGGTAGCTGGGCGATCGACATCATCCCCTGATTGTCCTCCAGCACCCAGCCGAATTCGCCGAAGTTGATGCCATATTTGTCGACGCAGACGCGCCGCGTGAATTCGATCAGCATGAAGGCGAACTGGCTGGCCAGGCGGCTCGACTGGAATTCTTTGCGCACGCCCATCAACGGTACACGAACGCGTTTGGTCGTGACCCTGCGGAGCCGCCACAGCAATTTGACGAAGCCGAACGGGAACAGCTTGCCGTCGAGATCGGCGATCATCTCGTTGACGTCGGGGATGGTCATCATGAAGGCAGCTGGCCGGAAGCCGCTGCCGTCGTCATATTCGGCGATCTTGACGAGATCCTCGACGATGATCGGCTTCAGTTTCTTTCCGGCATAAGCAATTTCTTCGGGCGTCAGCGGCACGAACCCCCAATTGTCCGACCATGCATCGTTGAGAATTTCCAGGATGATCGCCGCTTCCTCGTCGAACTTCGACTTGTCGACGTCGCGGATCCTGATGCGCGGGTTCTTCTCGCCCGACTTGATCAACCGGTCGATCACCGGAATCATGTCGATCCTGATGTCGAGCCCGAAGGTATAGAGGTCCTTGGCCTTTTCATAACCGGCGGCTTCGACCCAGCCGCGATATTGCGGCAAATCGTGGCCCATCATTGCCAGCGGCGCTTCGTCGAACCCCTCGATCAGCAGGCCCGGCTCGTCCCAGATCGACAGGGTGATCGGGCCCAGCGCCGTTGTCATCCCCTGACCGCGCAGCCAGTCTTCCGCCGTCACAATCAGTGCTGCTGCGGTGTCGCCATCGAGCGCGTCGAAAAATCCCCATTGTCCGGTGTCGGGCATCCGATCCTGCACCAGATCGTCGACCTGCGCGCTGATTCGTCCGACGATCTTGCCGCCGCGCGTCGCCAGGAAGAAGGCCGCGCGGCCATGGCCGAACCATGGGTTCTTTTTCGGGTCCATCAGGCCATGGACTTCGTCTTTCAGTGGTGGGATCCACTTGGGGTCGTCCTTGTAGACCTCCCATGCGAAGTCGACGAAGGCCCTGCGGTCGGCTTTGGTCTCGACGGGTCGGATGATGAGGTCGTTCATGGGCTTCAGGGCTAGTGCGTCGGCCATGCCTTGTCACCACGCTTTGATGGCCTTGCCGATGCGTGCAATCGCATTCAGGCCTTCTCTGGCCATGTTCGTGCCACTATCTCTGGGCAATTGCCCGCCGAGACAGTTACTTATGACCATGATGACCCTTCCCACCGATGCCGCCAGCGAGACGGCCGCCAGCCGCGAGCCCGGCGACGACAAGGCGATGCTGCGTGCCGCAGCGACGATCACTCGCGAACTCAATACGCCGAGCGCCGCTTTTTACTGGGCCGACCTGATCGCGTCGGCGGTGGTCGGCTATGGCGCACTCGGTGTCGCGATCGCAGCGCCGGGTCTCGGCTGGACCTTGTTGGCTGCTGTGGTCGCGATTCTCGCGTTGTTCCGCGCCGGGTCGTTCATCCATGAAGTGACCCACATCAAGGCAGGGGCGCTGCCTGGCTTCAAGTTCGGCTGGAATGCGCTGATCGGGGTGCCTTTGCTGGTGCCGTCCTTCCTCTACGAAGGCATTCACAACATGCACCATGCCAAGATCCGCTATGGCACGGTCGAAGATCCCGAATATCTGCCGCTCGCGCTGATGAAGCCGTGGACGCTGCCGGTGTTCCTGATTGCATCGATTTTTGCACCGGTCGCGCTGATGTTCCGCTTCGCAGTGCTGACGCCACTGTCGTTGCTCCATGCGGGCTTCCGCGATTTCGTCGTCGCACGGTTTTCCGGGCTGCAGATCAACCCGATGTTCCGCCGCAAGCGTCCCGAAGGCGACTTTGCGCGTCATTGGGCGTGGATGGAGGGGGCGGCCAGCCTGTGGGCTGTCTCACTGATCGTCATGGTCGCGACGGGGGTCGTTCCGCTGCGGGCGTTCTTGACCTTTCTCGGCATCGCGTCGGGCGTCATGCTGCTCAACCAGGTCCGAACCTTGGTCGCGCATCTATGGGAAAATGACGGCGAGCCGATGACGGTGACCCAGCAATATCTCGACACGATCAACGTTCCGCCGCCAGGCATCTGGGCAGAATTATGGGCGCCGGTCGGACTTCGCTATCACGCGCTCCATCATTTGCTTCCGGGCATTCCCTATCACGCGCTGCCGGTCGCGCATCGTCGCCTGATCAAGGAACTGGACGCCGATTCGGCCTATCACATCGCCAACCGACGCGGGCTTTTCCCGCTGATCGGCCATTTGTTCATGGCGTCGTGGCGCGGCCGGGCGGCAGTCTGAGCCTGGTTATTCCTCCGACCGGATGAGGATGGTCTCACCGATCAACAGGAACAGAAGGAATGGCGACCATGCCGCGAGCCAGGCCGGATAGGCACCGGCATTGCCAAGCGCCAGGCTGAGATTGTCGACCACAAAATAGGCGAAGCCCAGCGCCATTCCGGCCGCTGCGCGCATCAGCACCTGACCCGACCGGGCAAGGCCGAAGGCGGCAAGCGCGGCAAGCAGCGGCATCAGCACGATCGACAACGGCGCGCTGAATTTGTGCCACCATCCGGCGCGCGCTTCGTCGACCGGGCGACCCGAGGCGCGAAGTTCCTCGATCGAACGACTCAGTGTGGCGATGTCCTGTTCGTCGGCTTTGACCTTGGCCAGGCTGAAGCGATCCGGGGTCACCCCGTCGAGCGCCTTAAGATGATCGCTTTTGCGCAGCAGGTTCATGTCGGAATCGTAGGTTTTTACCTTGTCGAGCCGCCACCCGGTGCCGCTGCGAACGCCACGGTCGGCATTGACGATCCGCACCAGTCGACCCGCATCGCGCTGGTACAGGGTCACGCCGCGAAGTTCGAGGTTTTCGCCGCGGCCGGCCGCGATCCGCGCCCTGACGTAATCGTCGCCGGTCCGAAGCCAGACGTTGCTCTGGACTCCGTCGTCGGTCTTGAGCGGCTCATAATCATTGTCACTCCACGCATTGACGACCCGCGCGCTCTTGACCGCGACGGTCTCGTTGAATGCGAAGGCCACTCCGGCAATCGCCAGGCTCGCAATCAGCATCGGTGCAAGAATCTGATGCGCGGAAAGCCCGGCGGCTTTCATCGCGACGACCTCGCTATGCTGGTTGAGACCGGCAAGCGCGATCAATGTACCAAGGAGGACCGAAAACGGCAGGAAACGCTGGACCAGAAGGGGGATGCGAAGCGAGACATAGCGCCACAATTCGGCATCGCCATTGCCCTCGACGCGCAGGATCTTTCCGGATTCGCCGAGCAGGTCGAGCGACATCAGGACAAGAACGAGCAGGACGAGCACCGCGAAGCTGCGGGTCAGAAACAGCTTGCCCAGATAGAAGGTCAGCTGGCGCGATGGCAGGAAATCCAGGTTGATCACGCAGCCACCTCGCGCTTGGGCAGCAACTTGCGGATTGTCTTGCCGATCCTTGCCGCGCCGCGTTCCAGTGCGCCGATCGGCTGACCGCCCGGCTTATGCGCCAATACGTGATACATCCACCCGATCAATATTGTGAAGAACAGGAACGGGAGCCATAGGGCGATGGCGGGTTCGAACTTGCCTTGCGACCCCATCTGCTCAGCGTACTGATTGATCTTGTGATAGGTCACGACCATCACGATCGAAAGGAAAATGCCAAGCGAGGAACTGCTTCTTTTGGGCGGCACCGCAAGTGCGACCGCGAGCAAGGGAAGCATCAACATCATCGCAATTTCGACCAGCCGGAAGTGGAAATTGGCGGCCGCTTCCGTTCTGTCCTTGGCGGTCGGGCCGTGCCGGGCATGGTCCAGCACCTCGATCAAGGTAAGTTCGTCCTTGTCGTTGCCGCGCGATCGGAAGCGGTCGCCGGCCGGAACGCTGATCGGCAAATCGTAACTGTTGAACGACAGGGTTCGTGGCACCGGGAATTTGCTCGATTCCTGGACCAGCCGCCCGTTCTGCAATCGGAAGATGATCGTCTCAGGATCGTCGGTGGCGAGAAACTGGCCATGTTCGGCAGTTGCCGAAATCTGCGTCCCGGCCTTGTCGTCGACCGCCACGAAGATGCCTGACAATCGAGTGCCGTCATTCTCGCTGCGGTCGATCCGAAGGGTCAATCGTTTGCCCAGATTGTTGAATTCGCCAACCTTGATCGCCGCACCCAGCGCACCAGAACGAAGGTCGAACCGAAGTCCTTCGTAGCGGTAGCGCGAATAAGGCTCGACCCAGCCGACGATCGCGATATTCAGGATCGTCAGTGCAAAAGCGTAAAAATAGGGCACTTTCAGGAGACGCCCGAAGCCGATCCCGATGCCGCGAAGTGCGTCGAGTTCCGATGACAAGGCCAGTTTGCGAAAGGCGAGCAGGATCCCGAGCATCAGTCCGATCGGGATACCGAGCGAGAAATATTCGGGGAGCAAATTGGCGAGCATCCGCCACACGACGCTGAGCGGCCCGCCGGCATTCACCACGAAATCGAACAGCCGCAGCATCTTTTCGAGAATCAGCAGCATGGCCGCCAGAATCAGCGTGCCGATGAGCGGCACTGCGATGGTTCGCGCCAAATAACGATCGATCAGGCTCGGCTTGCGCAAATTGGTCGTCCCACCACCATGATTTGGCCGCAAAGCCCGTCGATGACGGACCAGAAGAAATGGCCGATTGGCCCCTATAGCGGATCGCCTTGCATAATCATGATGATTTGTCACCGTAACGTTATTGAAAATTGCCTTTCGGCTCCGGTGGCCGGCTGATGGCGCGGCCGCGCGTCGCCTTGCTTTCGAACCCGCGTTCGACGGGGAATATCGCGCAATTGCCGCGCATTCGCGCCTTTTGCGCCGAACATCCCGACGTTTTTCACTATGAAGTCGAACATGCTCACCAGATTGGCGATGCAATGAAGACGATCGCCCGCGTCCAGCCGAGCCTGCTGGTGATCAACGGTGGCGACGGCACGGTCCAGGCCGCACTGACCGAACTCTACAACGGCGGCCACTTCGCCGGTAAGACGCCGCCGGTTGCCGTGCTTCCCAGCGGCAAGACCAATTTGATTGCAATGGATCTGGGCATTCAGGGCGATCCGGTCAAAAGCCTCGAACGCCTTGTGGCTCTGGCCCAGACCGATTTTTCGGGAAGCCTCGTCGCCCGCGAACTGATCGCCTTGAGCCGTGACGGCGATGGCGACAAGCCGGTCATCGGCATGTTCCTCGGCGGGGCAGGGCTGGCCGACATCATGCTGTACTGTCGCAACCGGATATATCCGCTAGGCCTTCCCAACAGCGTCAGCCACGTCATCACCGCCTTCGCGGTCGTGCTTCGCCAAGTGATCGGGCTGAAAGCAAAATTCCTCCCGCCCGAGCCGCAGTCGCTGCGCATTTCGGTGCGCAAGGATGGCGCGATTAGCGGCAAGTTCGCCCTGCTCGCGGTCACCACGCTCGAAAAATTGCTGCTGTCCGGCGAATTCGGTGGCCAGGGCCGCGGTGCCCTCAAATTCATTGCGGTCGAGCAACGCCCGTCATCCTTACTCGGTGCATTCATCGCAAGCCTGCGCGGGCGTCTCGGCAAGTCGCCGATGGCCGGCGTCCACATTGAGGAATGCGACGAGATCTGCATCGAGGGCGATGCCAGCGATGTCATCCTCGACGGCGAAACCTTTCGCGCCAATATCGGGCGGCCGATCACCTTGCGCCCGGCAACGCCATTGTCCTTCGTCCGCCTCGCGGCGTAGACATCCCGTCCATGACCGTCCTTTCGGACCTTGTCGCCGACGAACTCGGCCAGCCGGTCGACCCGCGTGTGACCGCGATGGCAAGGGCGCTGGCCGCGCGCCATGGCGCCGCCAGCCGGGCGGTGATGTTCTACGGATCGTGCCTTCGCGACACCGATCTCGACGGACTGATGCTGGATTTCTACCTGATCGTGTCAGACTATCACTCGGCGTTCGATCATCGCTGGATGGCGACCGCGAACCGACTGATCCCGCCCAATGTCTTTCCGTTCGAACATGACGGCCTGATGAGCAAATATGCGGTGCTTAGCGAGGCCGACTTCCACCGGTTGAACGGCCCGGAAACGCTCAACGTCTCTGTCTGGGCGCGTTTCGCCCAGCCGAGCCGTTTGGTTTGGGCAAGCGACGTGTTGGCCGAGAAAAATGCTGTCACGGCCGTGGCCCGCGCTGCGCCGACGCTGCTGGGCGCGGCGGGCCGGGTCGAGGCGGAACCCATTCTCGACTGGTGGCGGCGGGCGTTCGCGCTCACTTATTCGGCCGAATTGCGGGCCGAGCGAAAGGGCAGGGCAACGTCGGTCGTCGATGCCGATCCGGCACGTTATGCGGCGTTCGGCAACGCCGCCATGCCGCTGGTCGGCGCCAATGCCGGTCGTTGGGGATTGCGACGCATCCAGGGCAAGGCGCTGAGCGTGGTTCGATTGGCCAAAGCCAGTGCGACCTATGCCGGCGGTGCGGATTATATCGCGTGGAAAATCAATCGCCACGCCGGGACAGCGATCGAACTTACCGATTTCCAGCGCAAGCATCCGCTGCTCGGCGCGATCAGCCTGTTGCCGAAGCTCCTGAAATCCGGGGCGATCCGCTAGGTTCCTGTCGTGACAATGCGGCGGCGACGGCGGCGGCGAGCGAGCTGACGGTGAACGGCTTGCGCAGCAATTCATAGCCCGCAAGGTCGTCGCTTTCGCCTTCACCGACATAGCCGGTGACGAACAGGACGGCGATATCGGGACGCTGTGCGCGAATGATCCGGATCATTTCCGGACCGGTCATTTCCGGCATGATGACGTCGCTGATGACGAGGTCGAAGGGCCGGGCTTCGAAGGCCTCGATCGCCTCCGCCCCGCTGGCGCAGGCGGTCGGATCGTAATCGAGATCCTCAAGCGCACCGATGGTCGCGGCGCGCACCCGGGGATCGTCCTCGACCAACAGGATTCGCGCGCCCGCGACATGCATCGCCTCTTCGCTTTCAGTGGACTGGGGCACGATCCGCGTGGGGGCGAGCGCATCGGTTCGTGGCAGGTAAAGCGACACCGTCGTGCCCTTCCCGACCGTGCTTTCGATCCCCACTTCGCCCTCGGACTGATGGGCGAAGCCGAAAATCTGGCTGAGGCCGAGGCCGGTGCCCTTGCCGACGGGTTTGGTCGTGAAGAAAGGCTCGAATGCTCTCTCGATGACCTCGGGACTCATGCCGCAGCCGGTGTCGCTGATCGACAGTTTGAGATATTTGCCGGGCCGAATGTCGCCGACCGCGTTGGCGGTCATCGTCACATTGGCGGTGGTGATCGTCAGGATGCCTTCACCATTCATCGCATCGCGGGCATTAACGGCAAGGTTGACGATCGCATTTTCCAGCTGGTGGCTGTCGACGAAGATTGGCCATGCGCCGTTTTCCAGCCTCGTTTCGACGCGAACGCGTTCGCCAAGGGTTCGGTCGAGCAGATCGCTCATGCCCTCGACGAGATCGCCGCTTTCGACGCGTTCCGGAAGCAGGGGCTCGGAGCGCGCGAACGAAAGCAGGCGGCGGGTCAGCGCGGCGGCGCGGGTCGCGCCCTCCATCGCGTTGGTGAGGTGCTGGAGTACTTCCTTGCGGGGCCCACTAAGCCGCCGACGGGCAAGGTCGATGCCGCCAACGACGACGGCGAGCATGTTATTGAAATCGTGCGCAATGCCGCCGGTCAGCTGGCCGACCGCTTCCATCTTCTGGACCTGACGGAGCTGCGCTTCCGCGGCCTGGCGTTCGATCGCTTCGGATTTCAGTGCGGCGTTGGCTTCCCACAATTCCTGGGTCCGTTCACGAACCGCAAAATCAAGTCGTTCGGCCCGTTCGCTTTCGCTTTCGGCTTCCTTGCGCGAAGCCACCATCTGCCGCCATGCCTGGACCGCGACGCCACCGAGGAAAATCGCGCCGATTCCGACGATGATTCCGAGCCAGCTGAGGTAGTCGGTCAATCGGTCTGCTTCGGCCGAGAAGAATTGGCTCTGACGAATTTTCTGACGAAGCGCCAACCGCTCGGCAGCGGCGATCTCGTCGAGCTTCTTGTCGAGCAATTTCCCGGTATCGGTTTGGCCCGCGATAAAGAAATAGGTTGGAGCAGCGTCGCCCTGACTGCTGACTGCAGCCCTGACCGCAGGTGCAAATTCGGTGTTGCGTTGCCGATAGAGGTCGATGACCTTCGCGACCCGTTCGCGCTGGTCAGGCGACTGACGAACGAGCGCTTCCAACTGGTTGATCTGCGATCCGGCCAAGCGCCACTGGCTGTAATAGATGTTGCCGGTCGTCTCGACTTTTTCGTCGAGTACAAATCGGCCCAGCGCGGCTTCGGCGCGCGAAATGCTCGACGTCACGCTGCGGGCGACCAGTGCGACGTCATAGGCATGTCGTTCGGCCGTCAGCGCCCGTTCGCGCTCCTTGTTCGAAAGTGCGACGAGGACGACCATTCCCAGCAGGACCAGCGTCGCGATGAGCGCAATGCCTGCCGCCCAAACCCCGCGCCAGCCGATCCTGGCTTCGTCTTCGCCGTCATCCATGCGTTTCTTCTAGCCGCGCGAGGCGAGTGGCGAAAGAGTCGACGCGGGTCAGCCGATGCAGCCCGTCGCGCGTCCGGCCCGTTCGAACATGCCGAGAATCTCGTCGACCTGTTCCGAAGTATGTTCGGCGCAAAGCGAACAGCGCAGCAAGGTCATGTTGGCCGGTGTCGCCGGCGGACGCGCCAGATTGACATACAGTCCCTCGTGGAGGAGCGCCTCCCACATGATCGCGCCCCTTTCGAGATCGGGCATGATCACCGCTATGATCGCTGATTGCGGGTCGTCGGTACCAAGCTTGAAACCGAGCGCCTTGAGTCCGGCGTGGAGTTTCTTCGAATTTCCCCAGAGATGCGCGCGCTTGTCGGCGCCGTGCATCAGCTTGCCGATCGAGGTGGCAGCGGTCGCGACCACGCTTGGCGGGAGCGACGCGGTAAACACATAAGGGCGGCAGACGAGGCGCATGATCTCGAACTTGGGATGGTTCGAGACGCAGAAGCCGCCAACTGTGCCCACCGATTTGGAAAACGTGCCGATGATGAAGTCGCAATCGTCGATTACGCCCTGCGCTTCGGCGACGCCGCGGCCATGTTCGCCGATGAAGCCCATCGAATGCGCTTCGTCGACCAGAACCATCGCGCCGTATTTCTTTGCAAGGGGGACCATTTTGTCGAGCGGCGCTACGTCGCCGAGCATCGAATAGACGCCTTCCAGGACGACGAGTGCACCCGCTCCTTCGGGAATCCGCTTGAGGCGCTTTTCCAGCGCCTCGATATCATTGTGACGGAAAGGGACGATATTGGCGTTGCCCATCGCACAGCCGTCGTAGATCGAGGCATGGCTGTCGATGTCGAGGATGACATAGTCTTCCTTGCCGGCAATCGTCGAAATGATACCCAGATTGGCCTGATATCCGGTCGAAAAGACCATCGCGTGGTCGACAGCGTAGAAGTCCTTGAGCGCTTCCTCGCACG
Organism: Sphingomicrobium sp.; assembly: GCA_039934175.1. GTDB lineage: Bacteria > Pseudomonadota > Alphaproteobacteria > Sphingomonadales > Sphingomonadaceae > Sphingomicrobium. The sequence continues at coordinate 591 of JBDTMR010000022.1, read as the reverse complement.
CCTTGTGGCCCGAATAGGTCCCGTTGAGCACGCGGCTGCCGGTCGTTCCCGAGCCGAATTCGTCGAGCGCCTGCTTGCCGGCGGCGATGACGTCGGGATCGAACGTCATGCCCATGTAATTGTAGGTGCCGAGGAGAATCGTCTTGCGCCCGCTGCAGATCGCGACAGTCGGCGAGATAACCTTTTCCATCACCAGGTTGAACGGATCGGTCATGCCGGTCGACAGCAACGCCTCGCGCTGGTCGATGAGCGGCTGGAACTTGTCGAACAGGTCGCCCATCCTAGGCGTCCTTGAGTTCGCCGACGGCGTCGATCAGCTGGCCGACCGTCTCGATCTCGGCCTGCTGGTTCATCGTGATCAGGATATCGAACTCGTCTTCGATATTGGCGACGAAATCGAGCACGGTGAGGCTGTCCCATTCGAGATCCTGGGCGAACCGCGTGGCTTCGCCGACCTCGATCTCCTTCTTGTTGAACGGCTTGATGAGAGCCAGTACCTTACCTTTGGTTTCGTCGCGATCGGTCATTAGGGCAGTCCTAGTTGGGCACGCCGCGTTTCGCAATCGATTGGGGCGCAAAGAGGGCGAAATA
>JBDTMR010000021.1:0-15217 GCA_039934175.1 Sphingomicrobium sp. | reverse complement strand
ACATTCGGATGGTTTCGCGGACATTCGCGTTGCGGGGCAGGGCGGCCTGCCCCGTCGGTCGGGTTCGCTGGGGCGACCCGCCGTCCGGTCTTCGCCGTCTCTTCGTCTAAGCTCCCGATTGCTGTTGCAATCGCGCCCTTAGGCTTGGCGGCTCAGACGTTATCCAACGCATTTGCGAAGTCGGCGATCAGGTCTTCGGCTTTCTCCACGCCAATCGAAATCCGCACCAGATTGTCCGAAATGCCAAGCGCTGCGCGGCGTTCGTCCGGAACGCTCAGGTGCGTCATCGCGGCAGGTGCGCTGGCCAGTGTTTCCGTGCCGCCCAGGCTGACCGCAAGCTTGGCGATCTTCAGCGCGTCGAGGAAGGCGAATGCCTCTTTCTCGCCGCCCTTCAGGTAGAGCGAGAAGGTCGATCCCGCGCCCAGGCAATGGCGGTCGTAAATGTCGCGCTGGCGCGTTCCGGGCTCAAGGAAGCCGAGGTAGCCGACCTTTTCGACCTTCGGATGATCCTTCAGGAAGGCGCAGACCTTTTCGGCATTCTCGCCGGCGCGACTCATGCGCAGTTCCAGCGTTTCCAGGCTGCGCATCAGCATCCACGCCGTATTGGGGTCGCAGATGCCGCCCATCGGGTTGCGGATCAGCCGGACCTTGTCGAGCACTTTCTTGCTGCCGACCAACGCCCCGGCGACCAGGTCGCTATGCCCGCCGACATATTTGGTCAGGCTGTAAACCGAAACGTCGGCGCCCTGGTTCAGCGGCTTGGCCCAGAGCGGCCCAAGGAAGGTGTTGTCGATCGCGATCGGCGGCAAATCGCCGTCAAAAGCCGCAGCCCGCGCGGCATGCACCGCCTCGACATCGACCAGGGCGTTGGTCGGGTTGGCCGGGCTTTCGAGGTAGATCATCGCGACCTTGCCGCCCTGGTGCGCGGCTTGCGCCTTGGCCTTGGCCAGCACCGCGTCCAGTTCCTCGCGTGTCACACCGGCCGGGAAGTCGACGTAGCTGACGCCGAAGCGCGCCATGATCTTGTCGATGATGCTTTCCGTCGCCGCATAAAGCGGTCCCGAATGGACGATCACGTCGCCCTGGTTGGCAAGCGCGAGGACCAGCGTGGTGATGGCGGTCATTCCGCTGGAAAAGGACAGCGCGCCTTCGGCATCTTCCCAGATGGCGAGGCGATCCTCGAGGATTTCCTGGTTCGGCCCGTTGAAGCGCGAATAGACCAGCCCCTCGGCCTTGCCGCTGCCGTCGCTGCGCCCGGTAATGCCTTCGAAGAAGCGCTTGCCCTCGGCGGCAGTCTGGAAAACGTAGGTCGAGGTCAGGAAGATCGGCGCCTTAAGGCTGCCTTCCGACAGCGAGGGGTCGAAGCCATAGCCCATCATCAGCGTCGACGGATCGAGCTGGTGATTGCCGATGGAGCGGGCGGAAAGCTTGGGTTTGCGCGACGAAGTCGGGGTGTCGGTCATGGTCATATCCTCGAGCCGTTCGTTCCCAGGGAGGCGGGAACTCAATAGCGAGGAAGCCGGGGCGCTCGCATCCTAACCTCCGCAGGACGCATCTCCACCGGCTCGCCGTGCCGCGCCGATTAGCCTTCGCGCGGCCCGATTTCAACCGCCCGGCTAGGCGATGATTGCCGCAACGATCCAGACGACCCCGACCATCAGCGGCACGCCCAACAAGTCGAGCATCAATCCGGCCTTGAGCATCTTCGGTAAGGTGATGTGGCCGCTCGCCCAGGCGATGGCATTGGGTCCGGTGCCGCTGGGCAGCATGAAGCCCCAGCTTGCCGCCATCGCCGCCGGAAGCGCGATCAGCATCGGGTCGACCCCGCTGCCCGCGACCAGCGCCCCGACGATCGGGATCAGTCCGCTGGCCGTCGCGACGTTGCTCGCAAATTCGGTGACCACGACGACCAACGCGACGATGACGAAGGCAATCGCCAGCGGCGGGACGGAATGAAGCGGCTTCATCGCTTCGCCAAGCCAGGCCGCAAGCCCAGACTCGCCGATGCCCGCAGCCAGCGCCAGCCCGCCGCCGAACATCATGATCACGCCCCACGGCGCCCGGTCGGCCTCCTCCCAGATCAGCAGCGGTCTGCCGCTGCCATCGGGGATGACGAACAGCAACAGCGCACCGGCGACCGCAATCGTGCCGTCGGTCAGCGCGCCCTTGGGCAGGATCGGTTCGATCAATGGTTGCAGCATCCACGCCGCCACCACCAGCGCGACCAGCGGCACGACGCGTTTTTCGGCCACGCTCCACGCCCCGATATCGCCCAGACCGGCGCGCGCCGAGGCGGGATCGAATTCGACACCGGCGACCTTTTGCACTCGCATCAGAATCAGCCAGCAAAGCGGAATTCCCAGCGCGACCAGCGGCAAACCATAGGTCGCCCAGTCGAGGAAACTGATGTGGCGGCCGGTCGTCTTCTCGATCAGAGCGGCGGCAATTGCATTGGTTGGCGACCCGACCAGCGTGCCGAGCCCGCCGATCGACGCGGCAAAGGCGATGCCCATCATCAGTGCGCCGGCAAAGCCGGCCGTCTGCTTGTCCTCTACCCCTGCCGCGCGCAGCACCGCGACCGCAATCGGGACCATGATCAGGGTGGTCGCGGTATTCGACACGATGAAGCTCAGGATTGCGGTCGCGGCCATGAACGACATCAGCATCGCGCCAGGCGTCTTGCCGCCGCGCTTGACGATGCCCAGCGCAAGCCGGCGGTGCAGCCCGACCCGCTCGATCGCAAGTGCCAGCATTGCGCCTCCAAGCACAAGGAACAGGATCGGCGAATAATAAGCCGCCGCCGTGTCCGACGCCGTCATGATCCCGCCCAGCGGAAGGACCAGGAAGGGCAGCAAGGCGGTTGCGGTCAGTGGCAGTGCCTGCGTCATCCACCAGCTTGCCATCAGCACCGTCAGCGCAGCGACCCGCCACGCCTCGACCGGCATCCCGCCCGGCGCGGGAATCAGCCACATTGCCATGAACAGCGCCAGTCCGCCCCACAATCCCCAACGCTGCGCCATCATTCCCCCTGATTATTCATGCGATGGTGGCGGCCAGACGGCGGGAAGTCCAATCGCGCTTAACTGGCGGCCATAGGTCGGCTCCGCGCGGTGCGTCGCCCGTCGGTAGGAATAGAAAAGCTCTGCCTCGGCATAGGTGTCGCGACCAAGCGTCTCGATCGTCCGAACCCCGGCGGCCGCAAGCCTTGCGGCAACATAGGCTTCCAGGTCGAAATGCGGCTTGCCCGCCGGTCCATCAATGAAGAAACGGTCGTTGTCGGCGTCGTCGGCCAGCAGGCGCTCGGCAAAGCCATGATCGACCTCGTAATTGCGCTGCGCGATGCACGGGCCGACGGCGGCCGCGATCCGCTCGATCCGCGCGCCGAGTGCAAGCATGGCGGCGATCGTCCGGTCGGTGACGCCGCCAACGGCCCCGCGCCAGCCGGCATGGGCCGCGCCGATCACGCCTGCCTCGACGTCGGCCAGCAACACTGGCGCGCAATCGGCGGTCACCACGGACAGCAGGATGCCAGGTCGGTCGGTGACCAGGGCATCCGCCTCGGGCCGTGCATCGTGGCCCCACGGCGCGGTCACGGTGATGCAGGTCGGCGAATGAACCTGATAGGGTCCGACGAGAATGGCGCCGGGTAAAACTGCCTCGGCCGCCCGGCGCCTGTTCTCCATCACCAAGGCAGCTTCGTCGCCGCTGCCAAGGCCGACATTCAGGCTCGCGACATCGCCCGTCGATACGCCGCCTTGCCGTCCGAAAAAGGCATGCGGTACCGCATTCAGCGCGCGTGCACCGATCAGGTCGATCGCGCTCATAATTTCAATCTCATCACCCGGTCGTCATCCTCGTGATTGCCGACCATGAAGACATATTTGCCGACTTCCTCAAGGCCGTGCTTCTCGTAAAAGCGCCGCGCCCGGTGATTGTCGACGAAAACGCTGAGCTGCAAATAGTGATAGTTACGCCGCCGGGCTTCGTCGCAAACCCAGGCAAACAGCACGTCGGCGATCCCGCGCCCCTTTGCCGCTTCGTCGAGGTAAAGGTGGTGGAGCTCCCATGTCGGCCCCAACAGATCGCCTGGAAGCTCGTTTTCGCCGCCCGTCGCATAGCCGATCAGCACGCCATCTTCTTCGGCCAGCCGGAATGCCCAGTCGCTCGAACCCAGTCGCGCCTCAAACGCTGCGGGCGTCCGCTCGGCCAGCATCATCGCCAGATTTTCGATAGAATAAAGATTGCCGAACGTTGCGGTGAACGCCTTGCAGAAAAGGGCGCTGACCGCGCCGCCGTCACCGCGTTGGCCGTCGCGAAAGGCGACCGTCATTCCAGCCCCGCCGGGATCGGCCAGTCGGGCGCCGCAACCGCCATCACCCTGAACAAGGTCCCCATCTCCTTCTCGTCGCACAGCCGCCGCCGTGCGATTGCAATCGCGTCAGTCTGCGCCGGGTTGCGCGCGGCCAGCGCCACTGCCCGTGCGCCGATCCCCAACGTTTCCAGCCAGCTTCCCTGGCTCGCGACTCGCGACACCTGGGCACCTGCATCTCGCGCCGCGCGGGCCAGCGCTGCAAAATTGACGTGCGCGGTCAGATCCTGCTCGCCGGGCTTTTCCAGCGGCAAGGCATGACGGTGTGCCGCGACCGCCTGCAACGTATCGCCGCGCGCACTCTCCAGGGAATGACCATAATCGATCAGGATCGCCGCGCCTCCTCTGGCGACAAGGATGCGCGCCAATTCGCCCATCGCCTGCTCGCGGGCGGGTGCTCGCTCGACGACTTCGCCATCGCGATCGAAACACAAATGACCGCCGATCCATTCGACCCGGCGCTCGACGCCGTCGACCCATTGCTGGATCGGCAAGGCGTCGAAGAATTCCGATGCGACCACCAGCAACGGTCCGTCGCCTTCATTCAGTCCGCCAATCGAATCATGGTGGACGGCGGCGGGAACGGCGGCGCTCTGCATTCGGCGAAGCACCGGGCTGGTCTCGACGAATTCCACGGCGGATGGCGCGAGTCCAGCAGCGCCCATCACGCGCAGCGCGTCGCTGGCCAGCGTGCCGCGCCCCGGCCCCAGTTCGACGTAGCGCACCGGGTTGGGCCGCCCCGCGCGCGCCCAGGAATCGGCCAGCGCTGCGCCGATCATCTCGCCGTACATCTGGCTGATTTCCGGCGCGGTGGTGAAATCGCCGCGCGCGCCCAATGGATCGCGCGTCGCGTAATAAAAATCGTTGCAGGCGGCCATAAAGGCTTCGACGCTGATCGGTCCGTCGGTCTTGATCGTCTCGACCAACGCTCGTTCGAGCGGCGTCATGTCAGGCGACGCTGGCGGATCCGGCGATCGGCTCGATCCGCTCACGCCGACCTTTGGCGGTCAGCATGAGGTAAAGTCCGCCAAGGATCATCGGCACGGTCAGCCATTGGCCCATGTGCAGGCCCGTGCGCACCGCGAACTCGGCAAGCTGGTGGTCGGGCTCGCGGATAAATTCGATGCCGAAGCGGAAGATGCCATAGAAGAAGAGGAAGGCACCGACCAATTTGCCCGGTTCGTAGCGCGCCTTGGTCTTCCAGAACATCCAGCCAAGGATCACGAACAGCAGCAATCCTTCCAGGGTCGCTTCGTACAATTGGCTCGGGTGGCGCGGTGGGCCGAGCACGCCGTTTTCGACGAAGCGGATGGCCCAGGGCACATCCGTTACCGCGCCCCATAATTCCTGGTTCACGAAATTGGCGAGGCGGCCGAAGAACAGTCCGAACGGAACGCAGCAGGCGACGTAATCGTGAAGCCTCAGCCAATTCAGTTTCTGCCGCCACGCGAGGTAGATGATGCCGAGCGACGTTCCGATGACGCCGCCGTGGAAGCTCATCCCGCCGTCCCACAATTTCAGGATCTGCAGCGGATTATCGAGGTAATAGCCGGGGTTGTAGAACACGACATAACCGAGGCGACCGCCCATTATGATCCCAAGCGACGCATAGAATACCAGGTCGTCGGCGTGGCGCCGGGCGAGCGGCGCGCCGGGCTGCGCAATCAGCTTGAGCAGATACCAATAGCCGATGAAGATGCCCGACAGGTAAGCGATCGAATACCAGCGCAGCGCGAACGGGCCGATCTGCAACAGGATCGGATCGAGGCCGAGGTCAGGAAAGGCGATCGCCTGCGACGAAACGGCAGCAATCGTCGATACAATCTCACTCATCGGCACACTCATGGGCTTCCCTCTTTGTTGACCGCCTCATAGGGTGGGCGACGGCAAAGGCAAAGGAGAAGCAATGCCGAGTGAACTCGACGCGAAATACGACGCCGTCCTTGCCGCGTTGACCGGTCCGGGCGGTCAGCTGGTGGTCGACCACGATGCCGAGGGCCGCGCTTTTGTCTCGAATTTTCCGCAGACCCTGCCCGCCATGTTCGCGGCATTCGGCGCGCTTAATGCCGATGTCGAACTGGTCGTTTCGGGCGACGAGCGTCTGACTTATTCACAGGTCAATGCGCTCAGCGACCGCCTCGCGCGCGCGTTGGTCCGCCGCGGTGTCGCCAAGGGCGATCGCGTCGCCATCGCGATGCGCAACTGTACGGCGTGGATCGTCACCTACATGGCCGCGCTCAAGGCTGGCGGCGTCGCCACCTTGGTCAACGGTTGGTGGCAGGCCGACGAGCTTGCCCATGCCATGACCTTGACGGCACCGGTGCTGACCTTTGCCGACATGCCGCGCGCCAAGCGGATCGGTGAAATCGACGGCGACTGGCACCTCGTTGCGGTCGAGGTCGACGCCCCGATCGAACAGGCGCTGGGCGACTTGCTTGCCGAAAGCGATGATGCGGCCGCACTGCCCGACATCACCCCTGACGACGATGCCACGATCCTGTTCACCTCTGGGTCGACCGGCAAGGCCAAGGGCGCCCTCTCCACCCATCGCCAGGTGACCAGCGCGGCTTATACCTACACGACCTCACTGCTGGTCCTGCTCGGCATCTTGAAGAGCGAGAACAAGGCGCCGACCAACCCGCTGCGCGCCTTGGTTTCGGTGCCACTCTTCCACGTCACCGGTGAAGTCCCGGTCATGCTGACCAGCTACGTGATCGGCCGAACCTTGGTGCTGATGCCGAAATGGGATGCAGGCGAGGCACTGCGGCTGATTCAAGACGAAAAGATTACGGCATTCACCGGGGTGCCGACGATGAGCCTCGAGCTGATGAACCATCCCGATCGCGACAAATACGACACCTCGACGCTGGCCGACATCAATAGCGGCGGAGCGCCGCGACCGGCCAGCCACGTTACCCGCCAAGCCAAGGAATTGCCCCATATCCGGCCGGTCCAGGGCTATGGCCTGACCGAAACGAATGCAGTCGGTTGCGGCATTTTCTGGTCGAATTATTACGAGAAATTGCAGTCGACCGGGCGTGCGCAGGCGCCGTTCGTCGAACTTGCCATCCTTGGCGAAAACGATCGAAAGCTGCCCGCCGGCGAGCGCGGCGAAATCGGCATCCGCACGGTCTCGACGATCAAAGGTTATTGGGGCAATCCGGAGGCGACTGTCGAGGCCTTTACCGCTGACCATTATCTGCGCACCGGCGACATCGGTTATCTCGACGACGACGGCTATCTGTTCATCGTCGACCGCAAAAAAGATATCATCATCCGTGGCGGCGAAAATATCAGCGGGGCCGAGGTCGAAGCAGCGATCTACACGTGCGAAGGCATTTCTGAAGCAGCCGTGTTCGGCGTCGCCGATGATCGGCTTGGCGAGGTGCCGATCGCAGTCCTTCATTGCCGCGACGGAAGAACGGTCAGCGACGAGGAATTGCGCGCCTTCCTCGGCGAACGGCTGGCGGCGTTCAAGATTCCGGCGCGCTTGATCTTTTCCGACGAACCCTTGCCACGCCTCGGCACCGGCAAGTTCGACCGGGTCGCGCTGAGGGAAAAGTACGCGCGCTGATGCGCCTCGATCGCCGATCGCTGTTGGTCGCCGGGGGAGCCGGGGTGGGGCTGGTTGTCGCCTTCCTGGCCTGGCCGCGAACCACCGGTAGCGCCCTTGCCGCTGCCAAGGGCGAGCAATTGTTCGGCGCCTATCTGAAGATTGCGATCGACGGGCGCGTCATCGTCGCCATACCCCAGGCCGAGACCGGGCAGGGCATCTGGACCGGGCTGGCCCAGGTTGCGGCCGATGCGCTTGGCGCGCCCTGGGAACAGGTGGCAGTCGAACCAGCGCCCTTTGCTCCCGCTTATGCCAACACGCTGCTCGATCGCCGGGCGACCGCCGCGTCAACGTCGATGCGCGCGTTCCAAGCGCCGCTGCGCGAAGCCGCCGAAACCGCGCGCGGCCTGCTGGTGCGCACGGCGGCCAGACGATGGGGTGTGGATGCCTCGGCCTGCCGGGTCGGCGGGGGCAGGGTCCGCAGCGGCAATCGCGCCCTCGGCTTTGGCGAACTGGCCGAGGACGCCGCGGCGCTGACCCCCGACGGGCCCGCCGGAATCCTCGATGCGCGCTTGGTCGGAAAGGAATTGCCGCGCCTCGACGGCCCCGCCAAGTGCGACGGCAGCCTTCGTTTCGCGACCGACGTTCGCCTTCCCAACATGATCTTTGCATGCGCCCGGTTCGCGCCGCGTGGCGGTAAAATCGTCGGTGCCGACCGGGATGCCGCGAAAGCCATCGCAGGCGTCACCGCCATCAGCGGTAATGACCAATGGATTGCAGCAATCGCGACCAACTGGTGGGCGGCCGAACAAGCGATGAAAGCGGCCGCGCCCCGCTATCAGGGGCAAGCTGGCAGTATCGAGGATGTGTGGAGCGCCCTCGATCACGCCCTCGACGACGGTGACCGACTGACCGTTTTCGAGCGCGGCGATTTTGCCGCCACCGTCGGCAATGCCCACGCTCTCGCCGCGACCTATCGTATTGCTCCGGCGCTCCATGAAGGCTTGGAGCCGCTGAGCGCGACCGCGCGATGGACCGGCGGTCGGCTCGAAGTATGGGCGCCGGTCCAAGCCTATGACGAGGCCGTGGCGTTGGCCGCGCGTGTCGGCGGGGTCGCGACGAGCGACCTCACCTTCTACCCGATGCCAGTTGGCGACGGCGGCGGCCGGGCAATCGAGCCCGACGCAGTGGCGGTCGCGATCCTGCTGGCGCGGGAACAGGGCCGGCCGGTCCAGTTGATCGTCTCCCCGTCGGCGAGCACCAACCGCGATGTTGTCCGGCCGCCGATGGTCGCGCGAATGGCCGCCATGCCTGCGCCGGACGGGACGCTGGCCGGTTGGAGCGCGCGCTTTGCGACCGCCGCAGGTCTTGGCGCCTCCCTCGCGCGACTCCGCGGTGAACAAGCCCCTGCGCCCGATTTGCCCGGCGCGACTCCTGCCTACGCGGTCCCGTCGCTGCGCATCGACGCGGTCGATGCCGCCTTGCCGATCGCCTGCGGCTACATGCGCGGCGGAAGCGAAGCACTCACCGGTTTCGCGACCGAATGCTTCATCGATGAAATGGCCCGGTCGCTGGGACGCGAACCGTTTGCCTTTCGGATGAGCATGCTGTCGGGCAGCCCGCGCCTCGCCCAGGCCCTGAGCGCAGTCGCGACGCTTGCCCAGTGGGACGGAGGCGGGCCCGGGAGCCGAATGGGCATCGCCTGCGCTTCGGCCTTTGGGTCGCATATCGCGCTCGTCGCAACGGCGGGGGTCGACAGCGAACAACGCGTCTCGGTTGAAAAGCTGGTGGCCGTCGTCGACTGCGGAGAAGCGGTTCATCCCGGGCTGGTCCGCCAGCAGATCGAAGGATCGTTGATCCATGCATTGTCGCTCGCGACCATGGCCGCGCCTGCCTTCGTCGCCGGAATGCCGGTCGCGCGCGGCCTGACGACGGCGGGCGCGCCGCCAGCACTCAAGGTTCCTGAAATCCTCGTCGACATCATGCCCGGCAAGGCGGACGCAGGCGGGGTCAGCGGGCTTGGCCATGTCGTTCTTGCGCCAGCCGTCGCCAATGCGCTCGCCGCTGCAACCGGTCGGCGCTTGCGCAACCTGCCGTTCGACCTCATGGCCGCCTGATGCAGCGACCAACCGATCATCCCGCCACGCCGTCGCCGAAGATCGGCGTCCTCCTGATCAACCTTGGCACCCCCGACGCGCCCGAGCCGCGCGCGGTGCGGCGCTATCTCAGCCAGTTTCTATCGGATCGCAGGGTGGTCGAAATTCCGCCCTTGCTGTGGCAGCCGATCCTGCAGGGAATCATTCTCACCGTTCGCCCGAAGAAGAGCGCGCACGCTTATCAGCAGGTGTGGACCGAGGAAGGGTCGCCATTGGCCGCCATCACCGCGCGGCAGGCGGTCAGGTTGCAGCAGCAGCTTGGCGACGATGTGATGGTCGATTGGGCGATGCGTTATGGCAATCCAGCGCTCGACCATGCGCTCGACCGGATGTTCGAAGCGGGCGCGACGCGAATACTACTGGCGCCGCTCTATCCGCAATATTGCGCCGCCACGACCGCGACCGCAAACGACTTCGCCTTCGCCCACCTCGCCAAGTTGCGCTGGCAACCGGCGATCCGCACGCTGCCGCCTTATTATGACGATGCCGTCTATATCGAGGCGCTGAAGAACGACATCGAACGACAGCTTGGCTCGCTCGACTTCACACCGGACCGCGTGCTGCTCAGCTTCCACGGGATGCCGCAGCGGACGCTTGAACTCGGTGACCCTTATCACTGCCACTGCCGCAAGACCGCGCGCTTGCTTGGCGAGGCGATGGGTCGCCCGATTGATGTGGCGTTCCAATCGCGCTTCGGCCGCGCCAAGTGGCTCGAACCGGCGACCGACACGGTGCTGAAGGCCTATCCCAGCCAGGGCGTCACCAAGGTCGCGCTCGCCGCGCCGGGCTTTTCCGCCGACTGCCTGGAAACGGTCGAGGAATTGGGCATTCGTGGCCGCGAGGATTTCCTTGCCTCGGGTGGTACGCATTTCGCGCGGCTCGACTGCCTAAACGATGGCGACGAAGGGATGGCGATGCTCGACACGCTGATCCGCCGCGAACTTGCGGGATGGCAGCCTTCAGCCTAACTCACTTCTATAAAAAAAGACGAGTTGGGAGAGAAGATCATGGCGCGAGTGGCAATTGTGACAGGCGGAACGCGGGGCATTGGCGAGGCGATCAGCATTGCCCTCAAGGAAATGGGCATGAAGGTCGCTGCAACTTATGCCGGAAATGACGAGCGGGCCCGCGAATTCACCGAGCGCACCGGGATCGCTGCCTACAAATGGGACGTTGCCGACCACGACGCCTGCCGCGATGGCGTGGCGAAGGTGGAGGCCGAATTGGGGCCGGTCGACGTCCTCGTCAACAATGCCGGTATCACCCGCGACTCCACGATGAAGCGCCAGACCTTCGACCAGTGGAAGGAAGTGATCGACACCAATCTTGGCGGCTGCTTCAACATGGCCAAAGCGGCGTTTCCGGGGATGCTCGAGCGTGGCTTCGGTCGGATCGTGAACATCGGATCGATCAACGGACAGGCCGGTCAATATGGCCAGGTCAATTATGCCGCGGCCAAGTCGGGGATCCACGGTTTCACGAAAGCGCTGGCGCAGGAAGGCGCGCGGGCCGGGGTCACCGTCAATGCGATCGCTCCGGGCTATATCGATACCGATATGGTCGCCGCCGTGCCGCAGGAAGTGCTCGGCAAGATTATCGCCAAAATCCCGGTAAATCGCTTGGGCAAAGCCGAAGAGATCGCGCGCGGCGTGGCGTTCCTGGTCGATGAGAATGCCGGGTTCGTCACCGGATCGACGCTGTCGATCAACGGCGGGCAGCATATGTACTAAGTGAGGCGAGTGTTGCTGGCCCCTCAAACGCCGGGCGGCGGCATCCGCCACCTTGGCTTCCTCGCACTGGCTCGGGCGCCCGTTCGGCCTTGCGGACCCCGGAGGGGTTCGTTGAGCCAGAGATGACTTACGGAACTCCGACCAAGCGGTCGATCACCATTGCCGGTCACGAGACCTCGATCAGCCTGGAACCGGTCTTCTGGCGCGCGCTGGAGGCTGCGGCATCGGCGCGCGGCATCCCGCTCAATGCCTTGGTTGCAATCATCGATGTCGATCGGCTGACGGCCGATCCCGCGCCCAATTTAACGTCGGCGATCCGGCAGTGGCTATGGGCGCGCGCGGCGGAGGATCGCGGCGACGAATGAGGCCCCGCCGTCCGGCGCATGTTCGAGCCACAAGGACGGTTCGATCAATTCCAGTTCGATCACCTTGAGTGCGCCGTCACTGCCGCGCACCATGTCGACGCGGGCATAGGCGACCGGCTCGGGCGCAACCGCCAGCGCGGCTTCGGCAAGCGCAATGGCTCCGTCGGGGGGCGTGCATGGCTGCTCCTGCCCGCCAAGGTGCGGTTGGACGCGATAGTCGCCGCTTTTCGGGCGTTTCACCACGGCGTGACTGAATTTCCCATCGAACATAAGGATCGAATATTCGCCTTCGTTCATGACGGAGGGAAGGAAAGGTTGGATCATGGTCGGCTGGCCAAGCGCGCTTGCTGGAATGTCGTCGTCCGCGCCAATCCGGTAAATGCCATCGGCAGCGGCGGAGACCGGTGGCTTGATCACCAGGTCGGCCCCCAAGTCGCGCTGAGCGTCCGCGATTGCCGCTGCGTCGAGCGCTTCGACAAATCGCGTCGGAATGGTCGCAACACCGTTCCGCTCGAGTTCGATCAGATATTTCTTGTCGCTGTTCCAGCGAAGCGCCGAAACCGGATTGGCGACGGTCGCCCCATCGAATTCAAGTCGGTCGAGCAACGCGTGCCAGCGCGAAGGGTCGGCATGGTAACCCCACGCGACGAGCGGAAGAACGATGTCTGCATCAAACGCGCCTGCCTCAGTCCAGGGTCGCGCAATCGGAGCGATCCCGCCGCGTTCGAGGGCGGCCGCTTCGACGTTATAGGCCCAGTCCCAGGCCTCACCAAAGCCGGGGTCGGGGACGAGGACGATTGCCCGCATCACCGCGCGAGCAGAATCCGCGCCTGTCCGGCGATCTGCGCAAGCATGGGAGCCGTCACCGCGCCGGCATTCTTCGCTTGCGCCACCAACTTGCGGAACTGTTCTATCCGCGCGGCATGCTGTTCAATCCACTTGGCAACCGCCGCCGACGGATCGGCGTCGCGAGATCGGCCCAGAAATTCGAGTCGCAATTGTTCGAAGTCGCGCTCCAGCCCGGCAACGAGCAGGCGTTCCCACTGATCGACCGGCGCGAATTGCGCGACCTGCTGCTGCGCCCAGTCGAGACCCAGCGCTGCGCCCAATTCGGTATAGGCCTTGGTGACCAGCAGTGGGTCGGCGGCGCGGCGCGCGGCGAGCGCCGAAATTCCGAACACGCCGTCGAGTTCGAACAAACGAATAAGGCCGGCAACGATCTTTTCGTCGACGCCCAGGCCAAGCAGGTGGTCGCGGCGCGTCTCGGCTTCGTTGAGCACTTCAGATCGCAGCAGCTTGGTAGCGGCGGCGGAGACTTTCTTCACCGAAGGGCCGAGCAAGGCGACGAGATCGCTGACGCTGGTTTCGGCGCCGGTCGAGCGCAGGATATCGGAGACGTGGCTGCGCACTGAACGCGCGGCGACCTGGAACAGCTCGATCCGGACAGCCTCGCTCATCGCGCCGGTTTCAATCTTTTCCCACAAATTGCGCAAGTCGAGCAGGTGTTCGGCAGCAAGAAAGGCGGTGGCGATCTGGCCGAGCGACGCGCCTTCTTCCTCGGTCAGGCTGAGCGGGATGCTCGGGCCCATCCGGTTGACGATCCGGTTGGCGACCTTGGTCGCAAGGATTTCGTGGCGCAGGCGGTGCGTGCGGATCGCATCGGCATGGGCTTTGACCATCGGTGCCGGGAAATTCGCCATCAGCTGCGGTTCGAGCATCGGATCGTCGGCCAGCTTGAGCTGCTCGATGGCGGCCTGAAGCGATATCTTCGCCATCGACAGGACGACGGCCAATTCGGGCCGCGTCAGGCCCCGATTGTCGAGCCCGCGGCGAAGCAGCACGTCACTTGCCGCCAGTCCCTCCACCTTGCGGTCGAGACGGCCGCTGCTTTCGAGCAGTTCGATCGTGCGGACATGTTCGGGCAGGACACCGCTACCGCGCGCCTCGGCAATCGACAGGGCAAGGCTTTGCAGGCGATTGTCCTCTAGCACCAGCTCGGTAATGTCGTCGGTCATCTTGGCGAGCAGCTTGTTGCGGGTCGCTTCATCGAGCAGGCCTTCGCGCATCTCGCGGTTAAGCGGGATCTTGATGTTGACCTCATTATCCGAGCAGTCAACGCCGGCCGAATTGTCGATGAAGTCGGTGTTGATGCGTCCGCCGTTCTGGGCGAATTCGATTCGTGCAGCCTGCGTGATGGCCAAATTGGCACCTTCGCCGATCGCCTTTGCGCGAACGTCGATGGCATCGACGCGAAGCGAATCGTTCGACGGATCGCCAACCTGGGCATCGCTCTGAGTCGACGCTTTGATGTACGTGCCGATACCGCCGAACCAGATCAGGTCGACGGGCGCTTTGAGGATCGAGCTGATCAGCGCCGTCGGATCGGTTTCGCGCTCGGTGAGGTCGAGTGCAGCGGCCGCTTCGGGTGTAAGCTTGATCGATTTCTGACTGCGTGGGACGATCATCCCGCCCTTGGACATCAAAGCGCGGTCGTAATCATCCCAGCTCGATCGCGGCAGGTCGAACATGCGCTTGCGTTCGGCCCAGCTGGCCGCAGGATTGGGGTCGGGGTCGATGAAAATGTGGCGATGATCGAACGCTGCAACCAGCTTGATCGACTGGCTGAGCAGCATCCCGTTGCCGAACACGTCGCCGGACATGTCGCCGCAGCCGACGACCCGGATCGTATCGGTCTGGACGTCGATGCCAATTTCGAGGAAGTGGCGCTGCACCGAGATCCACGCGCCCTTGGCGGTGATGCCCATTGCCTTGTGATCGTAGCCGTTGGACCCGCCGGACGCGAAGGCATCGCCAAGCCAGAAACCGCGCTCGATCGCGATTCCATTGGCAATGTCGGAGAAGGTCGCGGTGCCCTTGTCGGCGGCAACGACGAAATACGGGTCGTCGCCGTCGTGGATCACGACCTGCTTCGGATGCACCACCTTTTCGTCGACGATATTGTCGGTGACGGACAGCAGCGAACGCATGAAAATGCGATAGCTTTCGGTGCCTTCGGCGAGCCAGGCGTCGCGGTCGACCGCCGG
>JBDTMR010000020.1:0-15319 GCA_039934175.1 Sphingomicrobium sp. | reverse complement strand
TCCAAGCCACTCTCGAACCCCAGAATCGCGAGAGGAAATCCCCGATGGACGTCAAGACCGGTGAAATGGGCTGCCCGATGAATCACGGCAGCTCCAACGTACGCAGCCTGCTCGGCCGCACCAATCGCGATTGGTGGCCTGACGCCCTGGCGGTCGACATCCTTGCGCCGAACGGAACGGTCAATCCGATGGGAGCGGATTTCGATTATGCCGACCATTTCAGAGGGCTCGACTACCAAGGGCTAAAACGCGATCTTACCGCACTGATGACCGACAATCAGTCGTGGTGGCCGGCGGACTACGGGCATTACGGTCCATTCTTCATCCGCATGGCGTGGCATGCGGCGGGCACCTATCGCACCGGCGACGGGCGCGGCGGGGCCAGCAGCGGCCAGCAGCGTTTCGCCCCGCTCGATAGCTGGCCCGACAACGGCAACCTCGACAAGGCGCGCCGATTGCTGTGGCCGATCAAGCAAAAGTACGGCCAGGCGATCAGTTGGGCCGACCTCTTCATCCTGACCGGAAATGTCGCGATCGAATCGATGGGCGGCCCGGTGTTCGGTTTCGGCGGCGGTCGTGCCGACGTTTATGAGCCCGAAAAGGATGTCTATTGGGGCAATGAAGACAAATGGGTCAACGAAGGCGTCCAGACCCGCATCGATCCCGATCGGGGTCTAGAGAATCTCGACGGTCCGCTCGCCGCGATCCAGATGGGCCTAATTTACGTCAACCCGGAAGGACCGGGCGGCAATCCCGATCCGTTGCTTTCCGCGCGCGATATGAAGGCCACCTTCGAACGCATGGCGATGAACCACGAAGAAACCGTTGCACTCACCGCCGGCGGGCACACCTTCGGCAAGGCGCACGGCAATGGCGACGCTTCCTTGCTCGGCAATGCGCCGGCTGGCGGCGATCTTGCGGCCCAGGGGTTCGGGTGGATCAGCAGCCATGACAGTGGCGGCGTCGGCGAGCATACCGTCACCAGCGGCATCGAAGGCGCGTGGGTCAACACGCCCACCGAATGGAGCGAGAACTACTTCCGTCTGTTGATGGACTACGACTATGAGTTGGTGAAGAGCCCGGCGGGTGCCCAGCAATGGCAGCCGATCGACCAGAAGCCCGAGGACATGGCCCCCGCCGCCTGGGATGCCAACATCAAGGTTCCAACCATGATGACGACGGCCGACATGGCGCTCAAGATGGATCCGGAATTCCGCGTCATCTCCGAGAAATTCCGGAACGACCACGAAGCCTTCAAAGATGCCTTCGCCCGGGCCTGGTTCAAACTTTGCCACCGCGACATGGGGCCGAAGGTCCGTTACCTCGGACCGGAAGTCCCCGCCGAGGATCTCATCTGGCAGGACCCCGTTCCTGCCGGATCGATGCCGAGTGACGCGGACGTTGCGGCGGTGAAAAGCAAGATCGCCGGCAGCGGCCTGACCGTCAGCCAGATGGTCAAGACGGCCTGGGCATCGGCCAGCACCTATCGCAAGTCCGATCATCGCGGCGGCGCCAACGGCGCGCGGATTCGCCTCGCGCCGCAGAAGGATTGGGACGTCAACGAACCCGCGATGCTTGCCAAGGTGCTCGAAACGCTCGACGGATTGCGTGGCAATCTGTCGATGGCCGACGCGATCGTGCTCGGCGGTGTCGTCGGCGTTGAGCAAGCAGCCAAGGCGGCCGGCTTCGACGTCAGCGTTCCCTTCAGCGGTGGTCGCGGCGATGCAACCGACGCGCAGACCGATGTCGAAAGCTTCGAACCGCTCGAACCGCAGGCCGATGCCTTCCGCAATTATCTGCCGAAGAAGCTCAGCGTGAAGACAGAGGAGATGATGCTCGACCGTGCTTCGCTGCTCGGTTTGTCGGTGCCGGAAATGACGGTGCTGATCGGCGGTCTTCGAGTCCTCGGTGCCAATCATGGCGAGCGCGGCCACGGCCACTTCACCAAGCGCAGCGGCCAACTTACCAACGACTTCTTTGTCAACTTGCTCGACATGACCAATGTCTGGAAGTCGGTCGAAGGCAGCGATGATGAGGAATATATCGCGACCGATCGTGCCGGCGGATCCGAGACCTGGCGGGCGAGCCGAGCCGACCTCGTGTTCGGGTCGAATTCCGAGCTACGGTCGGTGGCAGAAGTCTATGCCGAGAAGGGACATGAAGAAAAGTTCGTGCAGGATTTCGTCAAGGCCTGGACCAAGGTCATGAATGCCGACCGATTCGATCTGAAGTAAGTAACGTTCAGCGTGCCAGGAAAAGGCCGGCCTTCGGGCCGGCCTTTTTTTCGTTCTGGCGACGGCCAAGCCAATCGGCCGCCCAGTCAAGAATTGCCGACACCAGCCGGTCGCCTTGCGGGGTGAGGATCGATTCCGGGTGGAATTGGAGGCCCATCTGTCCCCCCTCGTCATCGCGGATCGCCATGGCCATCCCATCCATCGTGGCGTCCGAACATAGCGGCGGCGGCAGGTTTTCTGCCGGCGTACACAGCGAGTGGTAACGCCCGATTGCGATGGGGTTGGCCAATCCTGCGAACACGCCTTTTCCGTCATGGCGAAGATAGCTGACTTTTCCGTGGCACGGACGGGCACGTCTGACGATGCCGCCGCGTGCCTCAACGATCGCCTGATGACCCAGGCAGATCCCGATCACCGGCACCACGCCGACAGCAAGCCCGATCAGGTCGAGGCAGCAGCCTGCCTGGCTCGGCCCGCCAGGTCCCGGCGACAGCAGGATCGCCGCGTCCATCTCCAGCGCCCGGCGCAATGCGGCCGCCGGGACGATGCTGTTGCGAACGACGGTCACGGACGCGCCCGCCTGGCGAAAGGCATCCGCCAGATTGTGCGTGAAACTGTCGCGGTTATCGATCAGCAGGATGTTCATGCCGCCGCGCCCAGCGCGGTCAGCACCGCGCTTGCCTTGGCACGCGTTTCGGCGGCTTCGGCGGCAGGGTCGCTATCGGCGACGACCCCGGCGCCCGCGCGAACTTCAGCAATTCCGTCGCGAACGAAGGCCGAGCGGATTACGACGGCGCTGTCCATCGAGCCGTCACCGGCGATCACTCCGATAGCCCCGCCATAAGCACCGCGCGGGCGGCGTTCGACCGATCGGATCAGCTCAATCGCCTTGAGCTTGGGTGCGCCCGACAGGGTGCCGACGTTCAAGCAGCATTTCAGCGCATCCACGGCGTCGCGACCGTCCGCCAACGGTCCCTCGACCGTCGAGACCAGATGCATGACGCGGGCATAACGCTCGACCGCGAGCAGGCGCGTCACCCGGCGCGAGCCCGGGCGGGCGACCCGCGCGACGTCGTTGCGGGCGAGATCGACCAGCATCACATGTTCGGCATTTTCCTTGGCATCGAGCCGCAACTCGGTCTCCATCCGGTCGTCGGCATCGCCGCTCGTCCCGCGTGGGCGGGTTCCGGCCATCGGACTGACTTTCACGATCCGCTCCGACCCGTCGATCCGCACGGAAACGGCGGTCTCGGGGGAGGCGCCGAACAGGCACCCTTCCCCCGTCTCCGCATAAAATTGGTAGGTCGACGGATCGGCCGCGACGAGACGACGGAAAGTCGACACCGGGTCCGGACAGGCGGCATGGAACGCGCGCGACGGCACACATTGGAAGATATCGCCCGCCGCCACATGCTCCTTCAATTGTCTAACGGCAGCGGCGAAATCCGTGTCGCTGGTGTCCGGCTCGGCAGTGACCGTGTCGGCCGTGCCGAGCAATGGCGCGACGCTTGCCGCAATACGGGCGGCAAGACGAGCGACCCGTTCGGCGGCCAGTGATCGTTGGCGATGAGCGGCACCGGGATCGGCGATCACGGCCATCGCAACGATCCGCGCCGACCCATTGGCTTCGATGACCACCATCGTTTCGGCCATCGTCACCGCGATATCTGGGCCTCCGCCGGGGGCTGCAGGCGGCAAGTCTTCGAGCATGTCGACATGGTCGAAACCGATCACCCCGGCCAGCAAGGGGACGAAATTCTGCGCCGAAGTTTCGGCACCTGCCTCCGACAACATGGCGCGAAGCACATCGAACGCGGTCGGGTGGGCGAGCCGCGCTTCGTCCTCGTCGGCCAGGCACGGTGCGAATGCAAAGGAGGTCCGGCTTGCACTCGCCTCCACGACAAATTCGCTGAGCCGCGCGGCGATCTTGCGCAACAGAACCCGCCCGCCTTCGCTCATCGCCTCCAGATCCGCATGTTGGCCCTTCGCCTCCAGCCGCAAGGCGTGATCGACGACCAGGAATGCCCGCCCACTGGTCCGCCGAAACAGGAACGGCGCACGACCATTCGACGCCAATGCGGCATGCAACTCGACCGGGTTGTGCACCCCGTCGAGCCGCCGCACCAGTGCAGTCACGGACGCGGGTTCGCTCACAGCGAGCGGCCGACCACGGACAGCAGCGCCGACAATTGCTTGCCAAGCGCGAGCATCTGGTTGGGGAACAAAGATTGCGGCCCATCGCTCAGCGCGGCCGGCGGATTGACGTGCACCTCGACCATCACGCCGTCGGCCCCGGCGGCGGCGGCGGCGAGCGCCATCGGCGTGACCAGGTCGCGAATACCGGTGCCGTGACTGGGATCGACCAGGACCGGCAAGTGGGTCTTTTTCTTGAGGTAGGGGACCGAGGCGAGGTCGAGCGTATTGCGCATCGCGGTTTCGAACGTCCGGATTCCACGCTCGCACAGCACGACCTGATCGTTTCCGGCGGCCAGGATATATTCGGCGGCCAGCAGGAAGTCGTCGATGGTCGCCGACATGCCGCGTTTGAGCACAACCGGTTTTCCGGCCCGACCGACGGCCTTGAGCAAGGCGAAATTCTGCATGTTACGCGCCCCAACCTGAAGCGCATCGGCATGTTCGGCGACGATATCGACATCGCCAGTTTCGATCACTTCGGTGACCACGGGCAAATCGAGTTCACGTCCGATCTGGGCGAGCAGTTTCAGCCCCTCCGGCCCGTGACCCTGGAAACTGTAAGGGCTGGTGCGCGGCTTGTAGGCGCCTGCCCGGATGATCGACGCCCCGGCATCCTTTGCCGCCTGCGCGCTGGCCCGCAATTGCTCCTCGCTCTCGACCGCACAGGGCCCACCGACCAGAACGAACGTGTCGCCGCCGATCGTCGTCGACCCGATCCTGACGTGAGTGTCGTGCGGGTGGAGGTCGCGGCTGACCAATTTGTAGGGCGACAGGATCGGCTTGACCGATTCCACTTCGGGATGCGCATCGAGGCCGATCTGGGCAAGGACGCGCTCGTCGCCCAACGCACCAAGGACGACTCGCTCGGCGCCGGGCATATGGAGCGGCTTGAGGCCCTTGGCCTCGATCTGGGCGAGCAGCGCTGCGATCGTTTCGGCGCTGGCGTCGGGTTTCATCACGATGATCATGGCAACAACAAACTTTCATAGGAACTAGACAAGAAAAAAGGCCCGCGGGTGCCGCGAGCCTTGCAAAAAACGGATCCGGGTAGGATCGATTCAGCCGTGCGCGCGCCATCGTTCGGGCAAGCGCCACCACCAACCGCAAGAAGCGGAAGCAGAAGACAGGGTCAGGCGAAGCGATTCACGCATGGTCATTAGGGAAGCCCAGCGGCGGCGACCTGTCAAGGATGTTTGCGAGGCTCGCCTGGCCGATAGATCTCGATTGCCTGTGCGCTGACCTCCGCCGCGCTGAACGGCACGCGGATCAGCGCGCCGTCGGCATATGCTTGCGCCTGGTCGCCGAAGTGGGGTGACGCCGGGTCGCCATTCACGCCGCCGGCCGTGACGGCCATCGCCTTCGGCCCGGTCGGGGTGAACTCGACCACCGCGACGAAGCTGTTACCGCTGGTACCGTAGCGATTGATCGTCCCGGGATAGGTTTGCGCTCCGAACGAGGCGAGGCTGCCCCACCATGCCGACGGAAAGCCGACGGCGATGCTCGACTTCCGGTCGTCGAACGTCTGCGTGACCGCGCCATCGTTGCGCTGGAAGCGATTGATCCGCCCCCAAGGCACGCGCCAGTCCCCGTACAGTGATTGCAATTTCGCGACCGCGTCGGTGAGCGCGGCCAATTTATCGGCGGCGGGCGATGCGATCATCCGGTCGTACGCCACTTCGTTGACGTTGGTCGGCCGATCCTTGCCCATCGATCGAGCCCACATCAACTCGCCCCAGTGAACGGCCAGCGTCAGCGCTTCGCTATCCTTGCCCCAGCGGCGGTCCCATCCTTTCAGCAGCGCCAGCGGCTCGGCGAGTGCCGCCCGACGAGGGTCGGATCTGGGCAGCGCGGCATAAGCGGCGAACAATGGTGGAAACAGTCGATCGAAGCCGGGATTGGCGGTGTCGTACGCCGCCGCGCGAAGCTCTTCCGCCGAAAACTTCCGGTCCCCGCCGAGCAGCGCAAGGGCATGGGTCGTTCGCGCGTTCGATCCAAATTGGTCCATGTAGGACGGAAAGCGCTTGGCGTCGTTGGTCCCTGCGCCGGCCGCGGACCAAGGCGAATCATTGACGTTGAAGGCATAGCCCGACGCTGGATTGATGACGTTGGGCAGGCTGTCGATGGTGTGCAGCCCGCGCCATGCGGTGCGCGGATCGCCGCCATCGACGATGCCGCGATAATTGAAGCGATGGTCGCGCAGCGGCACGAACTGCGGATGGAGATAAGCGATATTGCCGGTCGAATCGGCAAACAGGGTATTGTTCGAAGAATTGGCCCGCAATGCGCTCGCCGCCATGAACGATTCGAGGTCGCTCGCCTTGGTCCTCCTGAAGCTCTGTTCGAGCGCATTGGCCGGGTCGTCGAGGATTGCGAATGCAATGAACTTGCCATTCTGACTGCGGATCACCGGGCCATGGAGCGTGCGATAGGTCGTGACGGTGCGCTCGCCCATCGAGCCGTCGGCGCGGCGGAAACGGATCGTCACGGGTCGCAATCCGACCGGACGAATGTCATTGCCGAAGCGATATCCCAAGCGTCCGTCGGGCAGGCTTGCGAAGCTGACCGAGAATTCGTCGCGATTGTCGAGGCCGCTCGACGTGTGCATCCAGCCGGCCTTTTCGTTGAACCCCTGGTAGATGAAGAACTGGCCCCACGTCACCGCGCCATAAGCGTTAAGGCCTTCGCCGCTGGTCATCTGGACGACGTCGCGGAAGAAGAAACTGGTATGCGGGTTGATAAGCAACAACGGATTGCCGCTGACGCTTCTCTTTGGCCCAATTGCAATTCCATTCGATCCTTTCGGTTCGGCCCAGGGCGCGGTGGCGGCGGTCTGCGCCTCCGACCGGTCGTACAGCGCCTTGAGCGCGGCGACGTCGACGCCTTCGATATCGCCACCGATGCTACCTTCGGAGAAACTGAGCGCCATCCATGGCTCAAACCGGGTCAGCACCTTCGGCCTGACAGTAGGATGCGTCGCCAGATAATAATTCAGGCCGTCGGCCCAAGCCTGCATCAGCTTGCGCATCTCCGGCTTGCTTGCGCGATATTTGGTCTGGAGGTTGACCGGGTCGATCCACAGGCGCTGGCGAACATCCTGCCATAATGCACCTTCGCCTTCAGCCTCGGCCAACCGACCCAGGCTGACGAGATAATTGCGTTCGATCCGCGCAAAGTCGTCTTCGGCCTGCGCATAGATCATTCCGAACACGGCGTCGGCGTCCGTCGCGCCACGAACGTGGGCGATGCCCGACCGGTCGCGGATGATGGTGATGTCGGCGGCGCGTGCGGCAAGCCGCTGGATCTCGGTCGGGGGCGGTTTGGCGGCAAGCGGCGCGGCGGCGAGGGCGAGCGCCCAATAGATTCGACGCATGAACTTCACTCCCTGACAACACCATTTGACGCGCCATCCTGTCGAACCACGTCAGTGGACGCAACCGAACCGCTTCCGAAACGCTTGTAGGGCATGACCAACGACACACCCTATTGGACCGTGCAGCGCGGTCCCGGCCCGATTGTTGCGACGGCGATCCACGACGGTAACGATCTTCGCGCCGAAGTGGCGGCGGCAATGAAGCTGGATCCGGCTGACCGCTTGCGCGAGGAAGACCCCTTCACCGGGCAGGCGATCGTCGATGTCCCGACCCATATCATCGTCCACCGCTCGCGCTTCGAATTTGACCTCAATCGCGGGGTAGAAGGCGCGGTCTACGAAACGCCTGACCAGGCATGGGGCCTCGATGTCTGGAATCAGCGACCCGAACGGTCGCTGGTCAACGGCTCGCTTGCGATCCACGAAGCTTATTATCGGATGCTCGGCGAATTGCTCGACGGCATTGCCGACGAGTACGACAAGTTCGTGGTTATCGATGTTCATAGTTACAACCATCGCCGCAATGGCCCCAATGGTGCGCCAACGCCGCAGCAGGATGCGCCCGATATCAATATCGGCTCATTCTCCATGCCGCGCGATGAGTGGAGCTTCCTGATGGATCCATTGATCGAGGCCATGCAAGGGTTCGATTTTAACGGTCGCCGCCTCGATGTGCGAGAGAATGTCGCCTTCCAGGGCAAGGGTGAGCAGACCCGTTTCGTGCATCAGCGATATCCCGGTCGCGGCTGCGCGATCGCGCTGGAGTTCAAGAAGTTCTTCATGGACGAATGGTCAGGTCAGCCAGACCCCGCCGAACTAGACGCGATGCGCCGATTCATCGCCTTTACCGCCGATACGGCAAGGGCGCTTCTGGACTGATGGCGGACGCGAAGCCCACGAAGCTACGGCCAACGTTCGAGGCCGATTTTGGGCCAACCGGAGCGCTCCGTCAAAAGGTCGGTAGCGCGGGCCGGGTGCATCTCGATCGTTGGTTGCCGTTCCTGATCGTCAACCGCGGCGGCGGCGCACCGGACAGCCTGGCAAGGCGAATCGCGATCAACAGTCCCGCATATGTCGTGTGGGACGAGGCGGACGATATCGCCGCGCTCGCTGCACTCGAAGCAGTGGCGGGGCGAATAGCGACCGAAACCGGCTCGCTGCTCGTCATCACGATTGAAGATGATGCGGAGGCAACGGTCGCCGACGATTCCCCGGAATTGCCGTCGCTCGTCGCCAGCGTGCTTGCGGACAAGGCAGGCGCCGCCGGACGCGCGGGTAACGCCGTTGCGAAGGCCCTGGCGCAAATCGAGATCGATCTTCGCCATTGCAAGGTCGACCGCACCGATTTCTCGCCGCTGCTCCCCGAACGCTTTGACGCCATGCTTGCGGAAATGACCGGCATCGAGCGCCTCGCCATCCTCATCCCGCCCATCCATCGTCGGCCGGACGGCGGCGTCTATCCTGCGATCGCCGATGCGATGATCACGCGCGTCGTCGACGCCATCCTGCGCTGCGCCTGCGCCTTTCTTGACAATGGCGAGGGGCAGGCACCGGCCCATTATCGCTCGCTTGGACGGAGCGCTTATCTTGCCGCGGCGTTGAAAGCGGACCGCCAGCTAAGCGAAATTCAGTCGCGCTTCGATTTCCTGCTGTCGATCTCGCCGATCAACACGTCGTCGGCAATGAAGGACTTTCTTGAGTCGAAGGGGACCCGTGAGCCGAAACTCCATTATCGCCCGCTGACCGTCGATCCGGACGCCGCCAAGCGCGATCTATATGCGATCGAGCTGTCCGCGCTTGAGGACCCGACGCTGGAATGCCTGCTTGGGGAAAAGCGCCGCGAACTCGATGCGCAATTGACCATGCTTGCGACCCGCAACACGCCGTCGTTCCGTGCCGCATCGATGTTTCTCTATGGCGCGGTCGAGAGCGACCTGCTTGCCGATGCCGAAACCATCCTTTTGTCGATGGCTAAGGACCCACCACGAGGCGAGGCAATTGTCGCAGACGATATCGTGACGGGCGCGAACGCACTGATCGATCAATATCGGATATTTGCTCCGTTCGACGCCGTCGTCGAGAAGCGCAACGATGTCAGCGGGCTGATGGTGTCGGGAAGAAAGCTCTACGTCGGCGCCGACAGCGTTATGCCGAAGCGGCGACTTCGGGCGCTCCTTGCCCATGAAGTGAGCGTCCATTTGCTAACTTATTTCAACGGCGCCGCCCAAGGCCTCGGCCTCTTCCGCAATGGACTGGCGGGCTATGAAGGCGTGCAGGAAGGCCTCGGCGTTTTTGCCGAATGGGCCGTCGGCGGATTGACTCGCACCCGGCTCCGCCTGCTCGCCGGGCGCGTCGTTGCAGTCGATGCGATGCTCGCCGGGGCAAGCTTCATCGATTGTTGGAACGTGCTTCACCGCGAGCATGGTTTCACGCGGCGCGGGGCGTTCGGAATCACCGCCCGCGTGTTTCGTTCGGGCGGTCTCGCCAAGGATGCGATCTACCTGCAGGGGCTGCGCACCGTGCTCGGCCTGGTCATCGACGGCGTGTCGCTCGACCCGTTCTGGCTAGGCAAGATCGCGGTCGAACATATCCCTGCCATCGAGGAATTGCTCCAGCGCAAGCTGGCGCGCCCACCGGCAGTCCTTCCAGCTTTTTTGGGCGATGCGGACACTAGCGACCGAATTGCGCGTTTGCGCTCTGAAGGAAGCATCCGGCCCGTCCTTCTAGGAGAACAGAATCCGTGAACATCGCCTTCTTTGTCAATGATCTCGAGCGCGAGTTTGCCGGGTTCGCAACCACCGTCCTGGCCCACCAGGCCGCCATGCGCGGCCACACAGTCAGCTATGTCACACCTGGCGATTTCGTACTTCGCGCTGATGACAGCCTGTGCGTCCACGCCCGCACGCTGCCGACCAAGAAGTATAAGGACCGCGACGACTTCTTCGCGACCTTGACCACCAAGACCAAGGTGGCGCCGATCGATATGGCCGACATCGACGTCCTGATGCTGCGTAATGACCCGTCGGTCGATGCCGAGACTCCGTGGGCGGCCGAAGCGGGCATCCTGTTCGGCCGCGAGGCGGCGAAACGCGGGATCATCGTCCTCAACGACCCCGACAGCCTGGGCCGTGCGATCAACAAATTATATTTCCAAAGCTTCCCGGCCGAGGCACGCGCGGAAACCGTGATCACGCGCAATGCCGCCGATATCAAGGCGTTCGCCAAGGAGCATAAGGGCAACATCATTCTCAAGCCGCTGCAGGGGTCGGGCGGAACCGGCGTGTTCAAGGTCGATCCGGGCAACAGTTCGAACCTCAACCAGATGATCGAAGCCATCGGGCGCGACGGGTACATCATCGCCCAGGCCTACGTCCCGGCGGCGAAGAAGGGCGACATTCGCCTGTTCATCATGAACGGCGTCCCGCTTCAGATCGACGGCAAATATTGTGCGCTTCGCCGGGTCGCGGCGAAAGACGATATCCGCTCGAACATCCACGCCGGCGGCAAGGCCGAGAAGGTTGAAATCGGCAAGACCGAATTGCATGTCGCGGAACTGATCCGGCCCAAGCTGATTGCGGACGGCATGTTCCTCGTCGGGGTCGACATCGTCGGCGACAAGATCCTCGAAGTGAACGTCTTCTCGCCGGGCAATCTGAAGAGCTGCTCCGAATTGAACGGCGTCGATTTTTCGGTCCCGATCCTCGAATCGATCGAGCGCAAGGTCGGCATCGCGCAGGATTATTCCCGCGCGTTCGACAACCGTCACATTGCCGTTCTCTGATCGAAATTAGCGGCCGGCGGTCTTCGTGCCGCCGGCCTCGGCAATCCGAGACGTCACCATCGGTTTGGCACCGTCGCCGAGAATGATGAACGCCGCCCAGTAATACGGATGCGAGGTGTTGGCGTCGTCCATCAGCTTGCCCTGGGCTTCCGACAGTGCGCTGGCGACCGACTGACCGGGACGGGCCTGGACGAGGCCCGTGATCAACCGCTGGGTCGCGTTATAGTCGTCCGTAACGGGCCAGTGGCTCGCGATTACCGAACGCGCGCCGGCGCCGACGAAGGCGCGGACCATGCCGTCGAGGGCATAGTTCCCGCCAGTCAGAATCCCTGCTTCCCGGCTCACCGTCGCGGTTGCACCGCCCGCCGTGTCGCAGGCCGAAAGGATGACGATATCGGCATTCAGCTTGAGGTCGAAGATTTCGGCAAAGGTCAGCAACCCGTCCGACGACGGGCCGCCGAACGAAGTGACCAGAGCGGGCCGGGCCGGGCAGTCCTTGCGCGGCGCGGTGACCAGTCCGTGCGTGGCGAAATGAAGGATTCGGTAATTGTCGAGCTTGGGATCGGCGAGCAAAGCGGTATCGCTGAACGCAGCGCCGGTCATCAAGTCGCTGTTGCCCACACCGAAGGCGGCCTGCGCAACCATCAATTCGGCCGGCGAGATCGGGTTTTGCCAGATCTGCACCGGCCAGTCGCACTCGTCGGCGACGGCAGTGACCGGCTTGACGGCGACGGGCTTGTTGCTGCCAAGTCCAAGATAGGCTTCGCGCGCCGTCGAGGGGGCCAGTGCCCGGACATCGAGGAAGCTGCGCGGGCTGACCGAAATCGAAATATCCCGACCCCTGCCGAGCCAGTCGATACTGCGAAGATCGAACGGGTCCGCACCTGGTCGGGCGAGCCGTGCACGATAGGCATCGAGGCCGGCCTGTTTGGCAATCAGCAGATAAGGCGGCAGTTGGAGCATTGCGCCGTCAGGTTCGAAGATCAGATGGTGCACGTTTTGGATGTCGCCATCGACCGCGCCGAACAGGTCGACATAGAGTTTGCGCGCCCGGTCGACGTCGAAGGCGTCAACGACCTGCTCCCCATTTTCGAAGCGAACGATCGTGTTGCGAATTGTCGACACGCTGTCGGCAACCATATTCTTCGTCGGTGCCAGCCGGAGCGCGCGCGCCCCGCCTTGCGTGGCGTAAATCGCGTAAAAGCGACTGCCGACTCCCATCATCTTGTAATAGGCCTCGCCTGGCCGGAGCGCGGCGCGAAGCTCAGCCAATTCGGTCAAATTGGTGGTCAGGACCTTGTAGCGCGGATAATCCGCGAGCTTCGCCTGAAGCGCAACCTGTTCGCTACGCAATCCTTCCAAGCTGGCGCGTGCCGTAATCAGATCCTGCTGGTCGCGCGGGCTTGGTGCGACCTTGGCGGCGATCGAGGCGATATCGGCCTCGGTGCGAGCGATTTCGCGGGTCCGCGACACTGCGAGACGGAACATCGCGGAGGCGTCGTCCTGTCCTTCGGAGAACTGGCGGGCAAGCACGGCCTGCGTCTGGGCGACACCGGGGCGTTGCAGGGCTTGCGCTGCGCGGAACATCTCGGCCGCGGCCGCGTCGTTGCCGTCCCTTGCGAGCATGTCGAAATAAGGGTCGAGCAAATCGCGCAGCGCGGTGCCGCTGTCGGCGACCGAGGCGCTCTGCGCAACCACGGCGGCAAACAGGGCGCGGGCTTCCGGATTCTGGCCCTGCCGGCTGAGGAAGCCCGCCTTTCGCGCCCGGGCGGAAAGCAACATTGGCGAATCGGGGAAATTCCGCTCGAGCAGCGAGATGGCGGTGTCGAAGGCGCCCATGGCGGAGGAAGGATTGCCGACCGCTTCGGCGACCAATGCACGCTCGACACCAATGTCGGCGGCGAGCCAGGCGGCGGACGGCAATTTTCCGTCGCGGACGCCTCTCAATTTCGCCTCGGCAGCGGCCAGTTTTCCGGCTGCCTCGTCGTATCGCCGTGCCTGGCGAAGCGCGATTCCCGCCAGTTGCAGCGCCTGCGCGTCGAGTACTTCGGCACGCTCTGCCGGCCGAAGCCCGGTCGATCCGCTGGTGACTTCGCGGTAGCTCGGGCTTTCGCGATTAATGCCTTCCGACAGTGGGATGTTGATCAGTCCGCGCCGCAACTCGGCCGTCTCATTGACGGCGACATCGACGACGGGTCGTTCCAGTTCGACGATCGCGGCGGCCCCGGCCTGCTGGTTTAGTTTGTTGATGGCGCGATAATTACGGATCAGGCGCTGGATTACCCCGTCGTTATTGGGCGCGCGACGCTCGGCGTCCGCAAGCAGACGGTCGGCCGCTGCAAAATTGCTCAGATTGGATTGCTGCAGACCTTGGTTGGCGATGGCTTCGGCGGCGATGGCGGGGTTCTGCGCGTCGCGTTCGGCGATGCTCTGGAAGAATTGGTCGGCCTCGGCGAATTGTCCGCCATTATTGCGATTGTAGGCTTCAGCGCGGGCGGAAGCGGCATCCAGCAAACCGGCCTGGATGCGCGCAAAAGCGGCTGCGTCGCTGACTTCGGTGGTGGCGACGCGGATCGTTCCGGGGACGGGCCGGTCGCTGACCACCGACGCAAGCGCAAGTTGCAGTGCCGGATCATATCCCGCGAGCCCTTCGACCAGATAGGTCGTCTTGCCGCGCGTCACGGCATAGCGCCGGTAATCGAGCCGCGTTTCGCTGTCGCGGCAGTGCATGGCGCGAACGCCGCCGATGGCATCGATGGTGGCGTTCGTTTCGGCGTCGCAGCTCAGCGCGCCGCTTTTTAGTGCGCTGGGTTCGCGGGCGAGGTCGACCGGGCGTCGAACGGCGATCAGGCTTCCCACTGCGCCGGCCGCGTCACGGCAGATCAGCGCATAAGCGCGGTCGAAAATGCCGGCGAGCCGGACGTCGGCTGGCCGCGACTGCGCGCTGCACATCACGCCAGCATCGCCGACCCGGAAGCTGTTGCGGTTCCCAATCGGGGTTTCCGCGCTCCATGCCGGCATTGCTAGCCCAATTGCGGAGGCCGCGAGCAGGAGGCGAAGGTCGAGCTTGCGTGACACGCTCATTTGCCGTCTCCCTTTTTGACATTCGCCTTGGCGTCGCTCTCGTCATCGTCATCTTCGTCATCGTCGTCGGAATGGACGCCGTAGAGCGACGGATTGCCGGCGCCTGAAATCGGATCGTCGATCAAGCCTTCGTCGGTCAGCGGACGCGTGTCGAACAGTGGCTGCGGCGCTTCGATCGGGCTGGACGCATCGCCCGCGGAATCGCCGTCGATGCTGTCGTCGATATCCGGTTCGTTGCCAAAATCGCTTTCGCCGAGCGGGTCGCCGGTCAGGATCGCGATCTGGGTCGGGGTAAGGTTGATCGTCGGCGGAAGGACTTCAGGGCCGGCCGCGCCACAAGCGCCAACCAGCAGGCAGCCGTTGATCGTGCTTCCGGCAACAAAGCCCTCGCTGCCAAATTCGCTGACCAGCAAGTCCCGCACGGCAATTCCGGTCAGAGTTCCGGTTTCGGTGACAATCTGGCCATTGATCACCAGGTTTACCGATCCCGGTTCGGGGAAGAACTCGCCGCCGCCGATGTCGGCATTGGTCACCAGGAAACCGGCCGGCAGATCGGCGGTGCCGGTATTCTGCACGATGATGTTCTGGATCGGGCCGTTGAAACTGTCGATGTCGATCGACGCGGCACGAAGCACGCCTTCAGGGCGCTGCACC
>JBDTMR010000019.1:0-15507 GCA_039934175.1 Sphingomicrobium sp. | reverse complement strand
CTGCCTTTAGCGGGAGGGGAATGAACTCCGCCCCAAGCTCGCTCAGCCGATTCTCAGCACCATCGGGTGGAGAAGAGGCGATCACGCGTTCACCAGAGGCCACCAGCTCCTTGATGATCGGCCGGCGAAAGTGGGCAAGATTCCATGCGGAATTGGATATCAGCAGGACGGGACCACGCTTCTTGCCCGATCCGCCATTAGGATCGCTGTTCATAACATCATGTCGCCTGCCTCGGTTGACTTTGGCAAGTGTATTGATTGTGCGATTGCGAAGGAACGCAACCGATGCTATCGAGATGCGTTGCCTCATTAAATTTGTCGCGAAAAAATCAATTTTGCATTTCAAGTGTGGCGTAGGAGTAAGAATATGGCGAACATTCGTAAAACATTGTCGGGCCTCGTTTTGGGCCTGGCACTTTGTTCGTCTTCGTCGTTTGCGGCGATCCTACCTTCGACAGCGTCGGCCCCTTCCCTCAATCCATATGCCGCAATCGGGCTTTATGGTTCGCCCGAATCCGCTGCGGTTCTCTGCGGCAATGCAGCTACGTCGGCTGTTGTGGGCGCCTCGTCTATGGCGCAAGGACCGGCTCAGGGCTGTGTCCTTCCGGTAACTGACCCGATCGCTGCGCCGGTCGCTCAACCGGCGCCGGTGCCCGCGCCTGTCGCTGCTGCGGCATCTTCTGGCTTTGGAATTTCGCCGCTGATTCTCGGCTTGCTCGGCATTGCTGGTATTGCGGCATTGATAGCCAGCCAGTCCGGCGGCCGCGGTAACAACACGCCTCCCCCGATCAGTCCTGCCTAATAGACCAGCGTTGAATTCGCTGTAACTAAAAAGGCCGCCCCTTAGGGCGGCCCTTTTTCGTTTTGGGAAACTAACCCTAGCCGCGTTCGCCCATATTCTCGACGCGAGGCGGCGGATTGACCGAATTCGCGCTCCACGTCGAAGTGGCATTGCAGCTGCTGGTCAGGGTCACAACCTGACCGGCCTGAAATGCCTGAGTGTAGGGCCAGCATTCGGCTCCGCCACCACTGTTCAAGCAAAGCTGTCCGTCATTGACTGCCCAGCTCGCATTGACGGTGCGACCGCCCGGCGACACGATCCGCGCATAGCCGCCCTGATCGAAATACACTGTATTGACGACGCCGTTGGTGGTTACCTGGACCGACTGGCCCACGATTTCCGAACCCGGGGTCCATGTTTGCGCGACGGCTGGTGCCGCAATCATTGCAACCATCAGGCTGCCACTCGCAACTAAACGCTTCAACATCACTGCCTCCTTGGCCGGAAGATCGACAACGTAACATTATCGTCGCGAACTAATAACCCCCATAATGGCCAAGAGTTGCTCCACCAAGATCAAACAGGGCCAATCAATGGAAACTCCGGGATCGTCACGTCGAGAACGGAGCCGTCCTGGTCGATCATCCGATAGCTGCCCCGCATCGCGCCGCTTGCCGTCGCAAGCGGGCATCCGGAGACATAATCGTAGCTGGTAGCCGGAGGGATCAGGGGCATCTCGCCAATCACGCCTTCGCCGCGTACTTCGTGCACCGCCCCGCGCCCGTCGCGAATTATCCAGTGCCGCGACAGGAGCTGCACCGGCAAGTCGCCGTCATTTTCGATCCGGACATGATAGGACCAGAACCAGCGGCCAGCGGCTGGCGCGCTTTGCTCTGCAAGGTAGGAGACCGAGACGCGAACCGTCACATCGCCGGTCGTCGCGACATGAGGAAAGAAGGCGGACATCACGTCGGACATGATAAGACGCTAGGCCAGCCCTGCCGCCCGGCGCAAGCGCTCGACGAGGCGATGGCGACTTTCTCCCACCGGTTCGGCGCGATCGGTGATGACGTCCCGCATCAGGAAGTGGCCGGTGAGGGTCAGGCCGTCGAGTATATCGGGCCACTCGGAGACTCCTCCTTCCAGCAGGAAGAGCGGCAACGGGAGCAGGCGCCCCGAATAGGGCGCGGCTTGGGCAGCGCTCACTGCCCGACCCGAACGCGGACTGACGGCAACCAGCTGCTCCTTGGCGCCGGACGCGGCGCAGGCACTAAGATCGAGACCGAAGCCAAGTTCGGCGAGGAGCAATAGCTCGTAGCGGACCAGCGCCGCCCCCCACCCGCTTGCCGCCGGCGCCGCCTCGATCGCCGCAAGCAATCCGTCAAGCGCGTCATAGAGCCGCGGGAAAGGCTGGCTTTCCGGCAAGGCAGTCGCGGTTAGCGCGCAGGCCCAGTCGATCGCCGCCGCCGGCAATGGTTCGCCGAGCAATGGTCCGCGGCTGTGAACAAGTTCGACCGTCCCTTGGGCAAGCTGCGAATCGGTGCGCGCGCTCAAACTTGCCTCGACCTGGTTTCCGGCCATCAGCACCGGACGCATCCGTCGCCCGCGCGCGCCACGGACATAAGCCGGTTGAAGCCCGTGATCCGGCGTCATCAGCCGAACGATTGCGCCATGTTCGCCGTGCGGGCGAAGTGCAACCACCAGCGCGGAGGTATCGAACCGCATCATCCGCCCGGATGGAAAAAATCGTAAAGCTGCCGCGCCATCGCTTTCGAAATTCCCGGAGCTCGCTCAAGATCGTCGAGCGCCGCGCCCTTGACCGCTTTCGCGGTTCCGAAATGCATCAGCAGGGCCCGCTTGCGATTAGGTCCGATCCCCGGAACCTCGTCCAGGCTCGATGACGTCAGACTCTTGGCACGCTTTGCCCGGTGCGTGCCGATCGCAAAGCGGTGCGCTTCGTCGCGGAGGCGCTGGAGAAAGAACAGCAAGGCGTGGTTGGGCGGCAGCGTGATCTCACGTCCGCCGGGCAGGTGGAAGACTTCGCGCCCGTCGCGGCCGTGGTGCGGACCCTTGGCGACGCCGACAACCGGGACATCGTCAACGCCCTGCTCCTGCAGGATCTCAAGCACCGCATTGAGCTGGCCGCGACCACCATCGATCAGCAAAAGGTCGGGCCATTCGCCCGCCTTGCGATCGGGATCCTCCTTTTCGAGCCGGGCGAAGCGCCGTTCCAGCACTTCGCGCATCATCCCGAAATCGTCACCCGGCGTGATCTTCGACTTGATATTGAACTTGCGATAGCTGTTCTTGCGAAAGCCTTCAGGCCCGGCGACGATCATCGCGCCGGTCGCATTCGTTCCCATGATGTGGCTGTTGTCATAGACTTCGATGCGCTGCGGCGTGTCGGGCAAGTCAAACGTCTCGGCCAGTTCTCGCAGCAATTTCGCCTGCGTCGTCGATTCCGCCATGCGGCGGTCGAGCGCCTCTTCGGCATTCCGCCGCGCCTGTTCGACCAGCTTGCGCCGGTCGCCGCGCTGGGGACGCCCGATCTCCACCTTGCGCTCGGCGCGTTCGGTCAGTGCCTCGGCGATCAATTCGGCTTCCGGCAATTCGCGGTCGACCAGGATTCGCTTCGGCGGCGGCACTTCCTCGTAAAATTGCATGAGGAAATCGGTCAGCACCTCGTCTTCGGGGACATCTGCGGTGTGTGCCGGGAAAAAACTGCGATGCCCCCAATTCTGGCCGCCGCGGATGAAGAAGGCCTGGATACATATTTGGCCCGAATTGCCGGCAAGCGCAAAGATATCGCCGTCGCCAAGCCCTTCGGCATGGACGGTCTGCGATCCCTGCACATAAGTAAGCGCGCGCAGCCGGTCGCGATAGACGGCGGCCAGTTCGAAATCCTGTCGCTCCGCAGCCTCGGCCATTTCCTTTCCCAACCTGGTCTGCACGCCGGTCGACTTGCCCGCGAGGAATGCCTTCGCATCCTCGACCAGGACGGCATAATCCTGCTCCTCGATTCGACCGACGCACGGTGCCGAGCAACGCCGGATCTGGTAGAGCAGGCAGGGTCGGTCGCGGTTCGAGAAAAAAGTGTCCGAACAACTTCTTAACAGGAACAGCTTTTGAAGCGCGTTAAGTGTGGAAGTGACAGATCCGGCGCTTGCGAATGGCCCGAAATATTGTCCTTTGGCGCGCCGCGCCCCGCGATGCTTGCGTACCTGAGGAAAGGCATGATCTTCCCTCAGCAGGATGAATGGGAAGCTTTTGTCGTCGCGCAGCAGCACGTTGTACGGCGGACGAAAGCGCTTGATCAGCTGCGCTTCCAGCAACAAGGCCTCCGCCTCCGTCCGCGTTGTCACGATGGTCATGTTGCGGGTCTGCGAAATCATCCGCTGCAGGCGCTTGGGCAGTTTCGATACTTGGGTGTAGTTGATCACCCGGCTCTTCAGCGACTTCGCCTTGCCGACGTAGAGAACGTCGCCACGCGCATCCTGCATACGGTAGACGCCAGGCCGTGATGGGAGTGTTTTCAGGACATTGCGGATCGCCGCCACGCCTACTTCAAGATCGGGCGCGTCGACGCCCTTGACCGTGTAGGTTGCGGCATCTTCGTTGAAACGCTCTTTGGCGTTCGGTTGATCGGGACGGTCGGCCTTGCTCACCCAGCCTGAGATAGGGGCCCCCCTCGCCCGGCGCCAGTCTCAGGCAGCAGCCCGCGCGCTTTCTTCCTTGCCGAGCATCCAGTCGACCGCCGCACGGGAATGGATTTCGGTGGTGTCGTAGACCGGGAGAACGTTGGCGCGCGGGTCGACTGCAAGCACGAGTTCGGTGCAGGCCAGCACGACCGCATCGGTCTTGCGGCGGGACAATTCGGTCAGCAACGTTTTCAATGCGCGCTGGCTGTCGCGGCGGACGATGCCCTTGGCGAGCTCGTCGAAAATGATGCGGTCGACCGTTGCGATCCAGTCCGGCGTGATCGGTGTGATGTCCAGCCCGGCATCTTCATAGGGCTGGCGGCCGAACTCCTCGGTCATCACGAACCGCGTGCCGAGCAACGCAATGCTCTTGCGACCGTCCTGCTGCATTCGCTCGATCGTCGGCTGCGAGATACCGATCAGCGGGAGGCCGGTGGCAGCTTCGACGGCAGGTCCGTAGCGATTGGTGGTATTGGACGCGATCAGGATCGCTTCGGCGCCGGCCGCCTTCAGGCTCTCGCCCGCACCGACGATAATCTTCTCGGCTTCGTCGATTTCGCCGGCATGCTGGAGTGCGGCGTAGGGAGCAAGATCGATGCTTTCGAGGACCAGCCGCGCGCTCGACAGCCCACCCAGACGGCGGGCGACTTCGCGATTGATATGATCGTAATAGAGCGCGGTCGAGTTCCAGCTCGTGCCGCCGATGATCCCCAGCTTCTTCACGTCATACCCCTCACGGACTCCCCCGCCGGGGTTCCGGCTGGGGGCTTGAACCCAGTAGCGTCTGATCGATGGGCTAGCGAAGAAGCGCCGTTAACCCAAGGATTTAACGATCTCCTCGACCATTTTTTTCGCGTCGGAGAGGAGCATCATCGTATTGTCGCGGTAGAAAAGTTCGTTATCGACACCGGCATAACCGGCGCCACCCATCGAACGCTTGATAAACAAGGTCGTGCGCGCTTTTTCAACGTCCAGCACCGGCATTCCGTAAATCGGCGACGTCTTGTCGGTCTTGGCCGCAGGATTGGTGACGTCATTGGCACCGATCACGAATGCCACGTCTGTTTGGGCGAATTCGCTGTTGATGTCCTCCAGTTCGAACACCTCGTCATAGGGCACATTTGCCTCGGCCAGCAGCACATTCATATGTCCCGGCATCCGGCCCGCGACGGGGTGGATCGCATATTTGACCTCGACCCCCTGCTTCTTGAGTATATCGGCCATTTCACGGAGCGCGTGCTGGGCCTGAGCGACCGCCATGCCGTAGCCGGGCACGATGATGACCTTGTCGGCCTGCTGCATCAGGAAGGCTGCGTCTTCGGCGCTGCCGCGCTTGTAAGGGCGATCGATCGCCGCCGCCTCGCCAGTCGAAGCGACAGCGCCAAACCCGCCCGCGATGACGCTGATGAAGCTGCGGTTCATCGCGCGGCACATGATGTAGCTTAGGATCGCGCCAGACGAGCCAACCAGCGCGCCGGTGACGATCATCGCCGTGTTGTGGAGCGTGAAGCCCATCGCCGCCGCGGCCCAACCCGAATAGCTGTTCAGCATGCTGACCACGACCGGCATGTCGGCACCGCCGATCGGAATGATGAGAAGGAAGCCGATGACGAAAGCGAGTGCAGTGATCGTCCAGAAGATCCACGGGCTCTGGTCGAACGTGAAGTATCCGACCAGACCGATGATGCCGATCAACACGGCCAGATTGATGGCGTGACGGAGCGGCAGGAGGATCGGAGCGCCCGACATGTTGCCGTTGAGCTTGAGGAACGCGATGACCGAACCGCTGAAGGTGATGGCACCGATCGCGACGCCAAGGCCCATCTCGATACGGCTGACCGGATTGATCAGGTCGCTGCCCGGCAGCAGGATGTGGAATGCTTCGGGATTCAGGAATGCCGCCGCGCCAACCAGCACTGCGGCAAGACCGACGAGACTGTGAAACGCCGCGACGAGTTGGGGCATCGCGGTCATCGCGATGCGCCGGGCCGTAACCAAGCCGATGGCAGCACCAATAGCGAGAGCGACGGCGATTTCGACGATCGACGCGACGCCGTGCGTGACCAGGGTGGTGACGACCGCGATCGTCATCCCGATCATGCCGAAACGGTTGCCGCGCTGGCTGCTCGACGGGCTCGACAGGCCGCGCAGGGCGAGAATGAAACAGATTCCCGCGACGAGGTAAGCGAACGAAACGATCCAGTCGGTTCCGGTGACGGCGAAAATCACGTCCTGATGTTGCTCGGGCGCCATCGTCCTAGCGCTCCTTCTTCTTGTACATCGCCAGCATCCGCGCGGTGACCGCAAATCCGCCGAAGATGTTGATGCTTGCAAGCGTGACGCCGATCAGCCCAAGCCATTTGGCGCCCGGGCTTCCCGCCGCCGCCGCCGCGATCAAGGCACCGACGATGATGACGGAGGAAATGGCGTTGGTGACCGCCATCAGTGGCGTGTGCAGCGCCGGTGTCACCGACCAGACCACGTAATAGCCGACGAAACAGGCCAGTACGAAGATCGACAGGATCGAAATGAAGTCCATGCCCCTCCCCTTTTCTGCGGCGCACCTTGGCGGGCGGAAAAGAGCCTGTCGAGAGGCGAAGTCGCAAGCGCGCGGAAGAAAGGCGCTTGGTCCGCTTCGCAACGCGGCTTCGTTAACTCGTTTCCCGAGGCGTTAACGAGGAATCCGGAAGTCTCGGTTTATGAAATCCTAACCTTTTTCCTGTTGGATGGAATGAGGAAAGGATCACGGTGCCCAGCACGAAGGCCAGTCTCGCAGAAGATTTTCGCCAACGGCTCAAGCTGTTGCTGTGGCCGGCCTTGCTTGCGCTGATCATTGGGGCAACTGCTTTTGGGGAGCCGATTGAGGACGCCGCGAGGATCCTTCGAAACAAATTGCATATTAGTGCCGCGAGCGGCGACATCGTTTTGGTGGAAATCGACGATAAAAGTATGCGGGAAGTGGGCGATTGGCCGTGGCCCCGTTCCCGTCAGGCCAAGATTTATTTGGAATTGCGGCGCCTCGGCGCCGCGCGAGTCAGCGCCGACATCGTCTACAGCGGCCCGACAACCTTGGAAGATGACGATGCCCTAAAAGAAGCATTACGGGGCGGTCAAAATATTTTCCTTGCCCTCAATTCCGTTCCTATGAGCGATGCCGAGTGGCAGGACGCCAAGAAATTCCTGAGTAAAATCGCGCCAGATACAAAGATTGCTTCGATTTCGGCGGAGCATAATTGGAAAACGGTGATTTGGAAGTTGCCGACAGGGGACTTCCGGGACGGCCACATGATCCCATCGCTGAATTCTGCGATCGCAGGTGTGCAGCCTCGCTCTCCCAGTCAGTTCCGGATTGATTTCAGTATCGATCCGGAGACGATCCCCAAATTTAGCGCGTCCGATATTTATTACGGACGCGTCCCTTCGTCGCGGATTTTCGGAAAGAGCATCGTCTTCGGGTCAAACAGCGAACGCATCGGCGATCAATATATGATCCCGGGCTTTGGGCGAAAGGGCGGCATCTACGCCCAGATGCTTGGGGCGGAGACAGTGAAACGTGGGTCGTCGCTCGATCTCGGCTGGTTTCTTGTCATTCTTGTCGCGTTGGCAGGGACTCTCGCCGTTCTGCGAAAGGAAAAGGCTCGCTACTTGATCGCATTGGGTGGTGGTCTGCTGCTGATCCAGTTTGTCCTGGAGTTGAACCGCATATACTTCGATGTCTTCCCGGCACTGTTCCTTGTTTGGGCGACCGCGACGAAAATGGTCTGGAGCAGGGCTCGGGCTGGTGGCGTCACCAACAGCTTGACCGGTTTGCCCAATTTGACGGCATTGCGGACCGACGATTTCGGTCGCGATCTTCCCCTCGTTGCCGCGAAAATCCATAATTTCGCGGAGATTGCATCGACCCTCAATGCCGAGGGCGAGCGGCAGATGGTCGACCAATTGGTCCAGCGATTGACGTTGGGAAACCGCGAAAAGAAAATCTATCAGGGGGACGAAGGAATTTTTGCCTGGTTCGCCGACAAGGGGACGCCGTTCGCTTCCCATCTCGATGCACTTCATTCGCTGTTCCGATCGCCCATCAAGGTCGACAGGAAAACCTTCGATATTGCATTGAGCTTCGGTGTCGAGCTCGGCAGCAGCCGGTCGGTTTCCAGTCGGCTTGGAAGCGCTCTTGTCGCTGCCCAGGAAGCCGACGACGAATCCTTGAAATGGAAATTTCACGACCCCGTCCGAATGCAGGAAGTGCCGTGGCGCCTGTCGTTGCTTTCCCAACTCGACGAGGCGATCGACAATGGCCAGGTCTGGCTGGCGTTCCAGCCGAAGCTCGATCTTGCGACTCGGCGAACCGTCGGTGTTGAGGCGCTGGCACGCTGGACCCACCCGGAAAAGGGTCCGATCAGCCCAAGTGAATTCGTCTCGGCTGCGGAGCAGAACAATCGCATCGGCTATCTGACCGACTTCGTGTTGGACCGCGCCATCTCGGCCATCGCATCGATCAACCGCGAGGGACACGACCTTGAAGTTGCGGTGAATCTATCGGCGCGAATGCTGACTGATCGCGATCTGCCGGAGCGCGTTGCAGCGGTCCTGGCGCGTCACGAAATGCCGGCAACGAAATTGATCCTGGAGCTGACCGAGACTGCCGCGGTTTCCGACAGCGGCTCGGGAATCGATCTCCTGCTTCGACTGCGCGATCTCGGAGTGAAGATTGCCATCGACGATTATGGCACCGGCCTGTCTACGCTCGACTACCTGAAGAAGGTCCCGGCCAGCGAGCTGAAGATCGATCAGAGCTTCATCAAGGCGATGCGCGACAACCGTTCGGACCTCATCATGGTTCAATCGACGATTACTCTTGCTCACTCGCTGGGCCGCATCGTCGTGGCCGAGGGGGTCGAGGATCCCGGGAGCCTCGAACAATTGAAGGCAATGGGCTGTGACCAGGCGCAGGGCTTCATCGTCGGACGGCCGATGAGTTTCGAAGAACTTACGCGTCGTCTTAAGTCGGAACAGAAACGGAGCGCTGCCTAATAGTTAACGGCAATAGTGAATCACTTGCTAACCATTTCCATTAAGGTTAATAATGTTCCCGTGCCGATGCGATTCGCACGCAACGACAGGGGAATGATTATGATTAAGCGTCCCGCCCAAAAGGGTTTCTGGAGCTGGGTTTGGGGAGCTGGTTGGGGTAGCACCGGCAGCGGTGGCTGATCCCAGCTAATTCCTTCAGAATCTGAAAGTTAAGGCCGAACCGGTGAAAACCGGGCGGCCTTTTCTTTGTCCGCAAGAGCTCAATCGGACTAGGCGACTCTTGGCTCCTTCAACCGAGCGCGAGCGATCAGGCCGAATCGAACGACTCGAGGCGCCCTCAACTGCGCCAAGTTCACAATTTCGGCAGCGATGATCGCCGATCAGGCGGCTTCGGAGACCTTTGCAACGCGCAAGGCGACCACGATTTCGTCATCGTCCGGAAGGATCGGCGTGCCTGTTTCCTTGTCCCAGAAGGCAAGCAGGAAGTTGGCAAGGTTGCGCGAGAACAATGCCGAGGAATCCGCCGCAAGGCTGCGTGCCAGCTGAACGGCGCCGATGATCGTTACACCGTGGCGAACGACAGTCTCTCCCGCGACACAACCTTCGACATTTCCGCCCGCTTCGGCGGCAAGGTCGACGATCACGCTGCCCGGCTTCATCGTCTGAAGTTGCACATCGCTGATCAACCGCGGCGCTGCCCGTCCCGGGATCAGCGCCGTGGTAATCACGATATCCTGTTTGGCGATGTGGCTGCTGACGAGTTCAGCCTGCGCTTTCTGATATTCGTCGCTCGTCTCGGTCGCGTAGCCGCCCTGTCCTTCGCCTTCGATGCCGGCAACACCTTCGACGAAGATCGGTTTGGCACCCAATGAAAGGATCTGTTCCCTGGTTGCCGAACGAACGTCGGTCGCGCTGACCTGCGCGCCCAGGCGCCGTCCCGTCGCAATCGCCTGCAAGCCGGCAACGCCGACACCCATCACGAATAGCTTGGCCGGACTGACCGTTCCCGCCGCCGTCATCATCATCGGGAAAGCGCGGCCATAGGTCGCGGCAGCGTCGACCACCGCCTTGTATCCTGAAAGGTTCGACTGCGACGACAGGATGTCCATCGACTGGGCGCGGGTGATCCGCGGCATTTTTTCCATCGCCAGCGGTTCCAGTCCCGCTTTGGCATAAGCAGCGATGTCGTCAGCCCGGCGCGCCGGATCGAGCGCGCCGATCAGCAACGCTCCCTTTTTGGCGCCACCAAGCGAGGCCGGCGCCGGACCGGTTACGCACAGGATGATATCCGCATCCTTGAGAACCGCTGCACGGGTGCCGATCGTCGCGCCCGCGTCGGCGAATGACTGGTCGGCGACGCTTGCCTGCTCGCCTGCCCCTTGTTCGATCGCGACCTCGGCACCAGCACCGATATATTTCTTCACCGTTTCCGGAATGGCAGCGACCCGGGTTTCCGGGGCACTTTCCTTGAGGATCGCGATCTTCATCCGCTTCGCCTAGTTGGCGATGATGTAGACGACGACGGCGGCGACGATCGCGGAGAAGATCGTTCCCCACTTCAGGATCTTCAGGAAACCTTCGTAGTTGCGCGCGTGCGCCGGAAAGTTCTGGTCGTGTCCGCCTTCGGCGCTGGGCATTTCAGCCATTGCGGCCCCCTTCGTTTGATGGTGATTTCCATCGGCTCTTAACAACGACGCGCGCTGGCCCCAAGTGCTTTATCGCGCGACCTTAAGTCCGTTTTTACACCTTGGCCTTATTCCTTCACGGGCGAAAGGCGAGGACATGCGCGAGAATCTGTTACGAACCGTGCTGTTGGTCGGCAGCGATCCTTCCGAACGACGCGCCATTGCGGCGACGGCGTCGCGTGCCGGTTGGAGCCTGGTGTCTGCCGCATCGGAAGCCGCAGCGCTCGATATGCTGGGCGGCCCGCACGGCCGTGAAGTCCGCGCGGTGCTGGTTCCCGAGTGGGATTCGGACACGGGACCGGCCCTGGTCGCCAATTTGCGCAAGTCGCGCAGCGACATGCCGGTCATCGTCCTAGCCGATGAAGGATCGATCGCGCTTGCCGTCGATGCCATGCGCGCCGGGGCGAGCGACTTTCTCGTCAAGCCCGTTGCCAGCGAGCGCTTGCTCGAAGCCCTCAACGTCCATCGCGACCGACGCCGCGCGCCCGGCGAAATGGCGCCGTTGGCGGAAAAACTTGCGCCCGCGCTCTCCCTTGAAGAATTGGTCGGATCGGCGCCGGTATTTCGCGCCGCGCTCGCCGTCGCCGCCAAGGCCGCCCGCAATCGCTTGCCGATCCTGATCGTCGGCGAACCGGGCACGGGCAAGGAAACATTTGCCCGGGCCATCCATTCGGCTAGCCTGCGCGCCCGCGGGCCCTTGGTCCCGGTTGATTGCAAGGCGGTCGCCGAGAATATCATCGATTCGACCCTGTTCGGTCATGTCGCTGGCGCATTCCCCGGCGCATTCTCCGAAAAAGTCGGGACGCTGGTCGAGGCCGATGGAGGATCGCTGCTGCTCGACGAGATCGGAACGCTCCCGATCGAGACCCAGGCCATGCTCGATCGCACACTCGCCACCGGCGAGGTTCGACCGGTAGGATGCAACGGATCGAACTCGGTCGACGTTCGGGTGATCGCAACGGCCAGCGCCGCACTCGGCGAGAATTTCGATCCGCAGCTCATGGAACGACTCGCCGCCGTAACCATCACGATTCCGCCGCTTCGCGATCGAAGCACCGACATCCCCGCTTTGGCTCGCCACCTGCTGACGCGGATCGCTGATCAGTCGGGGATTAAGCCGCTCGGCATCTCCAACGACGCGCTTGCCGTGTTGATGCGGTACGGGTGGCCAGGCAACGTTCGACAATTGTCCGGTGTCCTGTTTCGCGCCGCGCTGCAGTGCGACAGCGGCACGCTGACCGCCGATCATTTCCCGCATATCGCCGTCCAATCGCGCTTCAATGGTCGGCGCAGCGATCGGACGCCCGAACTCAGCCAGATGAGCGCGGACGCCGCGCTGACCGGGCCGCAACTCACGCTGTTTCGTGCCGATGGCCACCTGCGCCCGATGGAGGAAATCGAAGCCGACGTCATTCGCCTCGCGATCGGCCATTATCGCGGTCGGATGACCGAGGTTGCGCGCCGGCTCGGGATCGGTCGATCCACGCTTTACCGCAAACTCGGCGAGTTGGGCATCGACACCAAGGGCTGAGGCGAGCAATCAATTGCCATGCGCGTCCCTGCCTTTGCCCTTATCTTCCTGTCCCTGAATTCCTGCAATGCGACGGACGAAACGCGTTCAGCCCGCCTGCCGTCCTCGCCATGTGCTGAACGATCATTCGACGACAGCCGATTTATCGTGTGCCGATCCGTTGGTGCGATCGAGATCGTCAGCGGGGCCCGAACCTTCAATGATTTAAGCACCAAGCTCGGTCAGCGGGCGAACAACGTCGGTTTTGCGATGAATGCCGGCATGTTCGACACCGAAGGCAAGCCGATCGGCCTGATGGTCGAGGATGGCCACGAAGTGCACAAGATCAACCGGCGGAAGGGCGGCGGGAACTTCCACATGATGCCGAACGGCGTCTTCCTGATCCGCCGCGACGGCAGCGCATCGGTCGTCGAAAGCGATGCGTTTAAGCCCGCCACGGATATTGCCTTTGCCACCCAGTCGGGGCCGATGCTGCTGATGGGCGGCAAGCTGCATCCGTCCTTCGATACGGACGGCGAAAGCCGGTATATCCGAAATGGGGTCGGGATCGATCGTGGGGGCACGCCCGTCTTCGTGATCAGTCGCGAACCGGTGTCGTTCGGCAAGATCGCGCGCTTCTATCGCGACGCGCTTGGCGCCAGCAATGCGCTCTACCTCGACGGATCGGTCAGTTCGTTGTGGGATCCGGCCAACGGGCGGATGGATGCCTTCACCGAGCTTGGTCCGATGATCGTCGGCTTCAGGAAAG
Organism: Sphingomicrobium sp.; assembly: GCA_039934175.1. Lineage (GTDB taxonomy): Bacteria > Pseudomonadota > Alphaproteobacteria > Sphingomonadales > Sphingomonadaceae > Sphingomicrobium. The sequence continues at coordinate 2,033 of JBDTMR010000019.1, read as the reverse complement.
CCGCGGTGTCAGCGCCTGGTCGCGAAGTCCGCGCCAAACCTTAAGCGCTTGGACAGTTTCGGGAACATCGTGGACCCGGATGATCTGTGCGCCCTGTTCGACCGCCTTCAGTCCCAGTGCAAGGCTTCCGGCAAGGCGTTGGTCGGCCGGCGCCTCGTTCGCCAACGCGCCGATCATCCGTTTACGGCTGGCACCCAGCACGATCGGGCAGCCAAGACCGTGAAAGATTGCCAAGCCGTTCAACAACGCCAGGTTGTGCGCCACGGTCTTGCCGAACCCGATGCCCGGATCGATCAGGATCTTGTCGCGCGCGATTCCGGCTTCCTCGGCGTCCGCGATGCGCTGTTCCAGCCACAGGAAGACATCGACCAGAACATCGTCGTAGCGAGGATCGTCCTGCATCGTCAGCGGATCGCCCTTCGCGTGCATCAACACGATCGGTGTCCCCGTCGCAGCCGCGATCTCGGCCATGCGCGGGTCGAATTGCATCGCCGACACGTCGTTGATCAGGCGGGCGCCAGCACCCAGAGCTGCCTCGGCCACGGCAGCTTTCCGGGTATCGATGGACACCGCCTGCCCACCCGTCGCAAGGCGCTGCACCACGGGTTGGACGCGCTCAATCTCGTCCCCTTCCCAGACCGATTTGGCGCCGGGCCGGGTCGATTCGCCGCCGACGTCGAGGATCGCCGCTCCCGCGACGGTCATGTCCGCGCCGGCTTCGGCTGCGGCCTGCGCGTCGCCATAGGCGCCACCGTCGGAGAAACTGTCGGGCGTAACATTGACGATTCCCATCACCTGCGGCTGGTCGAGGCGAATCGTGCGATCGCCCATCACCAGAGGCGCGCGCGCTCCGGTGAGGCAGTCCCAATCCGCCGCCATCGCCTTGTCGAACCGCTCCTCAATGCTTTCGACCGACGCGATCTCGCGTTCGCCATTGGCATGGATCAGCTCGACCGTCGCGAACCAGTTCAGACCGCCCGCGAGACGCGCGACCTTGCCGTCATGACCAAACGGAGAATCGACGAAGCCGGTGGGCCGAATGAGCGTTCGCATGCCTGGTTATAGGCCGGACAGATGCTGTTGGCGAAGAACATCGATCGGCTGCACCTTGCCGCCTTGTTCGACGTGCCAGAAGGTCCAACCATTGCATGACGGGGCGCCCTGTAGCGCTGCGCCGACCTTGTGGATCGACCCCGAATGGCCGTCGCAGGTCAACGTCCCGTCAGCGCCGACCGACGCCTTCCAGCGGCGCTTGCTGTCAGTCAGCATGCTACCCGCCGGGACCATGCCGCTTTCGACGAGGAGACCGAAGGCGACGCGCGGTTGGCTGCGCTTGTCGGGAACGGTCAGCATGGCGCTTTCGTCGAGCGGCAAAGTTGAGGCGATGCGCGCCTTGGCGACCTTCACATAAGCGGTTTCGCGTTCGATCCCGATCCACTTGCGGCCCAGACGGCGCGCGACCGCGCCGGTCGTCCCCGTGCCAAAGAACGGATCGAGCACGACATCGCCCGGCTTCGTGCAGGCGAGGAGAATGCGGTAAAGCAGGCTTTCGGGCTTTTGCGTCGGATGTGCCTTGTCGCCTGTATCGTCCTTGCAACGTTCCGACCCCGAACAGATCGGGAGCACCCAGTCGCTGCGCATCTGGAGGTCATCGTTGAGCGCCTTCATCGCGCGATAATTGAAGGTATAGCGCGCCTTTTCGTCCTTCGCGCACCACAGCAGGGTTTCATGGGCGTTGGTGAACCGCGTCCCGCGAAAATTCGGCATCGGATTGGCCTTGCGCCAGACGATGTCATTGAGGATCCAGAAATCGGCATCCTGCAGCAACGCGCCTACTCGGTAGATATTGTGGTAGCTGCCGATGACCCAGATCGTGCCATCGTCCTTCAGGATACGGCGTGCCTGTTCGAGCCATTCGCGCGTGAAATCATCATAGACAGCCAGGCTGTCGAACTTGTCCCAATCGTCGTCGCAGGCGTCGACCTTGCCGCCTTCGGGACGGATCAGATCGCCGCCAAGCTGCAAATTGTAGG
>JBDTMR010000018.1:0-15659 GCA_039934175.1 Sphingomicrobium sp. | reverse complement strand
GCTGGTTGAACAGCGCCTCTTCGATATGTTCGCGAACCAGCAGGCGATTGGCGAGGCCTGTGAGCGGATCGCGGCGCGCGGCGCTGACGGCGTCATTGCCCGAAAGGCGGACGTCGGTGATGTCGGAGCCGACACCACGCCAGCCAATCACGGCCCCGCTCGGATCGTGAACCGGTTTGCCTGACAGCGACCACCAGGTCTTGCTCTTCGTCGCCGGGACCGCGAGGTCGCGGAATGGAACGCCATTTTCCAGATGCGAGAATAACGTCCGCGTCCCCTCGGACAGTCGCGCAATTTGTCCCGATGGGTCGATCAATTTGCGAACGTGGCGACCGGTCAATCGCTCGGTACGGGACCCAAGCCGATTGCCGAGTTCCTCAGAGATATAACTGACGTTGAGATCGCGATAGAGCTCCCAGATGCCGCCGCTACCGCTTGCTTCGAATTCGCGGAGCAGCGAAACGAGTTCGCTGCGCTCGAGCAGGTCATATCGCGAACCGACGTGCGCGAAGAAGCGCCGCGCGTTGGTCACCGTCACCCAGGTCAGGACCACCGAATAAAGCACCGAAAGTGTCGCCAGCGGCCAGCCGCTGAGCTGCAATGCCATGGCGATATTCCCGATACCGAGCAGCGCGATGTACCACAGCGCCGCCGCCGGAAGGGTGATCAGCGTGACGCTGCCGACGCTCATCAGGCCCACGCTGACCAGCAGCAGAATGACTTGTTCGACCGGATCGACCAACCCGTACCATCGCAATGGCGGTACCAGCCACATGGCAGCTAGAGCAGTGACAATCCTAACGATGGCGCGCGAATCAGCGGGTTTGCGCCGCGCATATTGGCGATCCGCCCGCAACCGGTAAGCGCGCAAACCGCGCGCGATACAAAGGCCCAGTGCAAGCGCCAGCCAGACCAGCAATTCCCAGACGGGAACCTTGTCGCTGAGGATGATTGCGACCAGCGCTGCGGCAACGAACTGTCCACCCACGGTGGCAGGAACCATGCGCACCAGCGCTTCGAGTTGCGCCTGGCGCACCGCCATCTTCTTCGGTTCGGTCGGCGCGGACGTCGACAACAGGTCGGAGAGCGGAAGATCCGCCCCAACTACGTCGAGTTCGTTTTCACGTACACGGAAAGGATTCGCGGACTGCGAGTTCACGTAACGCTATTCTCCCCTTCACGCGACAAGGCCATCCGAGCACGACCGAGATAGCCTACAATCACCAACGAAAAGTGAAAGCGCAAGCGATGAGGCGATTACGCGTTGGACAGTCGTCCATTGACCAGGTCGTCATAGTCTTTTGCCAACTGGCGCGACAGGTCACCAACCTCGAATTTCCACGGTCCGACTTCGCCGACATGGGTCACTTCGGCCGCAGTGCCGGTCAGGAACATCTGATGGAAGTTTTCCAGTTCCTCGGGCCAGATCGCACGTTCGATCACCTCGACACCGCGTTGCCGGGCAAGGTCGATCACCGTGCGTCGCGTAATCCCGTCCAGGAAGCAATCGGGAGTCGGCGTGTGGATGACGTTGTCGCGGATGAAGAATGCGTTTGCGCCAGTCGCCTCGGCAACCTGTCCGCGCCAGTCCAGCATCAACGCATCGTTATAGCCATTGTCCTCGGCATGGCCCTTCGACAACGTGCAGATCATGTAAAGTCCCGCCGCCTTCGATTCCGTCGGTGCGGTGTAGGGTGCCGGTCGGCGCCACGGGGCGATTTCCATGCGAATGCCACGCGCGGCGAGCGCCGGATCGAAATATTTTCCCCACGCCCAGCAGGCGATGGCGAGATGCGGTTTCGATCCCTTTGGGCTTACCCCCATCTGCTCCGACCCGCGCCATGCGACGGGGCGCATGTAGGCATCGCTCATCCCGCTGGCAGCGAGAACGTCCTTGCAGGCCGCGTCGATTTCCTCGACCGACCAGGGGATTTCGAAGCCAAGCAATTGCGCACTGCGCTTGAGGCGTTCGCTATGCTCGGTCAGCTTGAAGATCGTGCCGCCATAAGCGCGCTGCCCTTCGAAGACGCTCGACGCATAATGCAGGCCGTGGGTCAGGACATGGACGTTGGCCTCACGCCACGGGACCATCTTCCCGTCGAACCAGATCGTGCCGTCGCGGTCGTCGAAAGTCTGCTGGTCGGCCATTCCTCATCCCATATTTTTTGTTTGGCGCGGCCTAGGCCAGCCCAATCGGTGAATCAACCGCGCGCCGCGGCCGCAAGCTCTGCGCCCCGGCGCGCAGCAGCCTCCAACGTCTTATCGACCAACCGGTCCAGCGCGGCTTCGGAATCGAGTACGGCAAGGCCCGCTTCGGTCGTGCCCTTGGGGCTTGCGACACGGTTGGCCAGCGCATCCATCGCCTCGCCATTGGACTCTGCCATGGCCGCTGTTCCGAGAACGGTTTGAAGGGCAATGGTCGCCGCCAGTTCGGGAGCAAGTCCGCGCGCCGTTCCAGCTTTCGCCATCGCCGCAACAAAGCGCGCGACATAGGCTGGGCCAGCTCCGGCAAGCGCGCCGATCGCCGCAAATTCGGCCTCGTCGCGGGCGGCATGGATCAGACCGAGTGGGCCGAAAAGAGCGAGCAAATCATTGCCGACAGTCGCTTCGCTTACCATCGCCACTACGCCCTTCCCTTCGCTGACCGGAAGGTTCGGCATGGCACGGACGATTTGCGCCGCGCGCGGAAAACGTTTGCGCAGACTGGCCAATTCGGCGCCCGCAAGGATGGAGATGATGCTGGTACTCGGACCAATGCGGGGCTCAAGTATTGGTACGACTTGGTCCAGCATCTGCGGCTTGAATCCCAGCAAGACGAGCATCGGCTCGCCACTTCCGGGGATCGTCGTGACGGTTTCTATTCCCTCGACGGGCTTGCCGGACGGCCGGATCGCCAGCGTGCCGGCCAACTCTGTCCCGCCACGTCGCCACCCCTCGACCATTGCGCCGGCCATATTGCCGCAGCCGACGAACCAGGTCGGGATTGGAAATGCCGTCATTGGGTCAGGCTTCGCCGACGGTTTCGATGAGCGCTGCGGAAATCGCCTCGGTCGGTGACTTGCCGCCCCACAAGACGAACTGGAACACCGGATAGAAGCGTTCGCATTCCTCCAGCGCCGCTTCGGCAATGGCTTCGGCCTGTTCGAACGACAGGCTGTCTCCGGCGCCGACCAGTGCGGCATGGCGGAACACAATCAGTCCTGATCCCGACCACATCTCGAAATGACCGAGCCAGAGTTGTTCGTTGATCAGGCAAAGGGATTCGTGAATCGCAGCGCGTTTTTCAACGGCCACCTTGATGTCCGGAAAGGCCAGGAACTGCAGCACCTGATCATCGTTACGCCACACCCCGCGAAGCTCATATTGCGCCCAGCTTCCGCCGGCCGACGCAATGATCTCGCCTTCACCGGCGCGCTCGCTTGCCCAGCCGCGTGCCTCGAAATATTGCTCGAGGATATCGATCGGCGCGCCGTCGTCGCGCTCGTCATTGGTCATGTCGTCGCCCAGCGGTCAGGCTCCTGCCTTCGGTGCTTTCACGGCCGGCTTGGCCTTGTTCGAATGCTCGATCGCATCGAGGCGCGCCTTGAGTGCTTCGTTTTCATCGCGTGCGGCGGCGGCCATTGCCTTGACCGCCTCGAATTCCTCGCGGCTGACAAATTCCATGCCGCCAACCCATTCGCGCATCTTCTCGCGCATCGATCCTTCGGCTTCGCGGCCCATGCCGGCCATGGTGCCGGCAACGCCGTTCACCATCTTGACCAGATCGTCGAGCATTCGGTTCTGCGATTGCATCTTAACGTTCTCCCGTGATTCCCAGCGGCGCGGCGTCCGCGCCCGGGTTCAATTTGCCGGTCTCATAGTTGAGGGCGGTCGCAAGGCACAACCAAAGAAGATAGGGCACCATCAACCAGCCCGCCACCGGCCGGATCCGCCGGAACAGATTGGCCGCAACGGTCGCGATCAACAACATCAGAACGATCACGGCCAGCGCAAGGTCGATCATGTGCGCGCCGAAGAAGATCGGCGACCAGGCGAAGTTCAGCCCAAGCTGCACGCCGAACAGCGCCAGCGCGGTGCGCCTTGCCTTGCTGTCCGGTTCGTTCAAAATCGTTGCGAGCGCAATGCCGAGCATCGTGTAGAGCGCCGTCCAGATCGCGCCGAAGGCCCAGCCCGGTGGCTGGAAGGTCGGCTTGACCAGCTTGAAATACCAGCCGTTCTCGAAGCCGCTGTTCGACAGGACACCAACCAACGATCCGATGATCACAATCGTCGGAACGGTGACCAGCGCCTTTTTCCAAATGCCACGATCGTCGCGTCGTTCGTCCATCTAACTCTCCTTTAGTGCGCCGAGCAGAAACTCGACATTGCCTTCGGGCCCGGTGATTGGACTGGGTTCCACGCCGTATACGCGCCATCCTTTGGATTCGACCCATGAAAGCGCATCGTCGCAAACCCGCTGGTGAACGAACGGGTCGCGAACGACGCCGCCCTTGCCGACTTCTTCGCGCCCGGCCTCAAATTGAGGTTTAATCAGCGCGACCAGCAAAGCCCCCGGACGGGCCATGTCCAATGCCTTGTCCAGGACCTTGGACAGCGCGATGAAGCTGGCGTCGCAAACCACGATATCGATCACGTCGGGCACGATGTCGCGGCTCAAATCGCGGGCGTTGGTCTGTTCATGCACCGAAACACGCTCGTCCTGCCGCAGCTTCCACGCCAATTGATTGGTACCGACGTCGATGGCGAACACTTTCGCAGCGCCGCGAGTGAGCAATACGTCGGTGAATCCGCCCGTTGAACTGCCGACGTCGAGCGCGGTCATTCCGGTGACGTCGAAGCCGAAATGGGTCAGGCCATGATCCAGCTTGATTCCGCCCCGCGACACCCAGGGGTGATCGCGGCCCTTGAGCGTCAGTTCGGCATCCTCGGCCAGCTGGTCGCCCGACTTGGCGACGACGCGGTCGCCGACAAAGACCTTGCCGCTCATGATCAGCGCCTGCGCGCGGGTGCGACTTTCGGCGAGCCCGCGGGCCACTAACAATTGGTCGGCGCGGACCTTATTGACCACGGTTTTCCTCGGCGGCTTCCTGCTTGCCCTCGCGGATCTCGCTACTCGCCTCGGTTTCGGTTTCGCCCGATGCGGAAGGCTTGACGAGCCGCTTTCCTGCCGGCGCGACAAGGCAGAGGTCAAAATAGATCGGGAAATGATCAGATCCGATCGATTCCAGCACGTCGATCCGCGAAATCCGGAAATGCGGTGAAACGAACAGATGGTCGAGCGGCCAGCGCAGCAACGGGTATTTGGCGTTGAAAGTCGGATAGAAGCCGCGGCCGATCCGCGGATCGCCCATGCCGCTGACGTCCTTGAACAATTGCGATGTCTGCGACCATGCGACGTCATTGAGATCGCCCATGACGATCGAGGCACGACCGCTGTCCCGAACCTCGCGGCCCACCATGACCAGCTCCGCATCGCGTTCGCCGCTATCGTCGCCGGGCCAGGGTGGCTCAGGATGCAAGGCGTTGAGGAGGATCCGTTCGCCGCCCGGCAAGGCGATCTCAACCTTGGCACTCGGAACACCAGGCTGAATCAAATTGGTAATCGAACCGCTCATGGGCAGTCTCGAAAACAGCATCATGCCGTAGGTATTCGGAACGGCTTCGCTCAGATGGTAGGGATAGTCGCGCTTGAGCGGCGCCATCGCGGCTTTCCACTCCGTGCCGGTCTCCAGGAGGAGCAGGACATCAGGCTTGCGCGCGACCGCCATCGCCAAGACCGCCGAATAATCGTCATTGGTCATCAGCACGTTGGCGTTGAGCAGGCTGAGACGTTGCCCGACCGGACAGGAATCGACGCTTGCGACTTCGCGCGGGTAAAGCGGCAGGTAAGCGAGGAAATGGCTGACCTGCCACGCCATCGCGGCAGCACATCCAATGAACAGCGCCCAGTATCCCCGTCTGCGCTTCGGATCGACCCAGAAGAGCAAGAGCAGGATGACAACCAGCAAGCTAGCGACCTGCAGACGGGGATAGTCCCATTGCCTGACCCACCAGCGATCGGTCTGCCACGCCGGAAGGAACGAAAGCACGACCAGCAAGGTCGCAAGGCCGATCAGCGCCCACCGCCCCCATTTGCGCCGGCCCATCAGGCGATGGCGCCCGCGTCGGCCTCCACGCCGGTGTCGTTACGGCGGAGCGCCTTGAGCACGGTCTCAACGATATGCGGCGCGGTCAGGCCCGCTTCCTCATATTGTTTCTCGGGCTTGTCCTGGTCCTGGAAAACGTCGGGCAGGCGCATCGTCCGGATCTTCAGACCGTTGTCGGTCATGCCTTCGTCGCTGGCGAGCGTGAGGACATGGGCGCCGAAGCCCCCGATCGCCGCTTCCTCGATCGTCACCGCGACTTCGTGGCTGGTCAGCAACTTGCGGATCAGCGCCTCGTCGAGGGGCTTGGCGAAGCGCATGTCGGCAACCGTCGTCGACAAACCCTTGGCTTCGAGCAGTTCGGCGGCCTTTTCGGCCTCTTCGAGCCGGGTGCCGAGCGACAGGATCGCGACCTTCTTGCCCTCGCGGACGATCCGGCCTTTGCCGATCTCCAGCTTTTGCGGGACCTTCGGCATCTCCAGCCCACGGCCGTTGCCGCGCGGATAGCGGACCGCGATCGGGCCATCGTCATATTGCGCCATGGTGTGGACCATGTGAACCAGTTCAACCTCGTCCGACGCGGCCATCACCACCAGGTTAGGCAAGGTGCCAAGATAGGCAAGGTCGAAGCTTCCGGCGTGGGTGCAGCCGTCGGCACCGACCAGGCCGGCACGGTCCATCGCAAAACGAACCGGCAGATTCTGGATCGCGACGTCGTGGACCAACTGGTCGTAGGCGCGTTGCAGGAAGGTCGAATAGATCGCGCAGAACGGCTTGTGGCCCTGCGCCGCCATTGCGGCCGCAAAGGTCACTGCATGCTGTTCGGCAATGCCGACATCGAACGTGCGGTCGGGGAACGCCGCCTCGACCTTGTCCAGCCCGGTGCCCGACGGCATCGCAGCGGTGATCGCGACGACCTTTTCGTCGCGCGCCATTTCGGCCATCAGCGCCTCGGCGAAGACATTGGTATAGCTCGGCGGTCCGCCGCCGGGGCCCTTGTCCTGCTTGCCCGACACGACGTCGAACTTGACGACACCATGATATTTGTCGGCGCTGCTTTCGGCCGGGCCATAGCCCTTGCCCTTCTGCGTCACCGCGTGGATCAGGATCGGGCCGTCCTTGGCGTCGCGGACATTTTCCAGCACCTCAACCAGCGCAAGCACGTCATGCCCGTCGACCGGACCGACATAATAGAATCCCAGTTCTTCGAACAACGTGCCGCCGGTGACGAGGCCACGGGCATATTCCTCCATCCGTCGCGCGGTACGGCGGACGGGGTCGGGAAGGACGCTGGCGATCTTTTGCGCTACCCGGCGCGGCGCCAGATATTTGTCAGAACTGACCAGGCGAGCGAGCGAATTGCGAAGGCTTCCGACCGGCGGGGCGATCGACATGTCATTGTCGTTCAGGATGACGACCAGCCGATTGCCTGCCGCCTCGGCGTTGTTCATCGCTTCATAAGCCATGCCGGCGGTCATCGCGCCGTCGCCGATCACCGCAATACCGCGACCCGGCGTTCCCGATAGCTTGTTGGAGACAGCGAAACCGATCGCGGCAGAGATCGAGGTCGAGCTGTGCGCCGCGCCGAACGGATCATATTCGCTTTCGCTGCGCTTGGTGAATCCGCTCAGCCCGCCGCCTTGGCGGATCGTGCGAATGCGGTCGCGTCGGCCGGTGACGATCTTGTGCGGATAGGCCTGGTGCCCGACGTCCCAGATCAGGCGGTCGTTGGGTGTATCGAATACATAATGAATGGCGACGGTCAGTTCGACCACGCCGAGACCCGCACCGAGGTGCCCCCCGGTGACCGAAACTGCGGAAATCATTTCCGCGCGCAACTCGTTGGAAAGTTGCTCCAGCTGGCTCTTTTCAAGCTTGCGGATATCGGCGGGATACTGGACCTGGTCGAGCAGGGGCGTTTCGGGACGTTCGGTCATCCGAATCGCCTTAGCCTGCCGTTTCTTCGCTGTCGAACCCTACGGGGCGAAGCAAGGCGTCGATTGCAGCGACCGCTTTGACCCTGCGCATGTGCCAATCCCCCGAAATCTCGACCACTGGGACACCGGCCTCTTTCAGCACTTGGCGTGCGAGTGCGTCGAACCGCTGGCGCTCTGCATCGTCCCCAAAAACGCGCAGCCCGTCGTCGACGAACGGAACGTCGGCGCGGCAATGAAGGTACAAATCGGCTTGGCGGGCGGCGAGTAAGGAGGGTGGCGTTTCGCCCAGCATCATCTGCGCCCAGGCAGCGGTCATCAAACTGTCGGTATCGCTGATCACGAAGTCGCGATCGGCAAGCGCATGGTCGATGTTGCGTTGCTGGTTTTCGCCGATTTCAACGAGGTCGGCGACGCTGCAATCGGTACCGAAAATCTCGCACCAGGTCCGGCCGAACTCGGGAAGGAACACCGCGCCATATGCGACGGCCAATTCGCGACCTAGATTGGTCTTGCCGACGCTTTCCGCGCCATGGAGGACGACCAGGGTCATGCAGGTACAACTTTCGGCGAGAGTTTCCGGTACCACGCAATCAGGCCGGCTACCGCAAGGATAAGGAACAGGGCGTAAAGCCCGCCGGTCACGATGAGCCCACGCGACGCGTAGAGTCCGATGGCGAGGATGTCGACGGCAACCCACAAGATCCAGGCTTCGAAGCGTCGGAGCGATTGGAGAATTTGGGCAGCGATGCTCATTCCGGCGACGCCGGCGTCTAGAAAGGGGGCTGCCGCATCGGTGAAGGTCGCCATGCCCCACCCCCAAATCACGCTCGCCGTGGCAGTGCCGATCAGCCAGTTGATTCGGGCCGTAGTGCCCATGCCTTCTACTTCTACGCCGTCATCGACGACCGGCGCCCGGCTCCAGGCCCACCAGCCGAAGCCATTGATGACGAAGAAGAAGATCTGGAGCAGCGCGTCGGAGTAAAGTTTCGCTTCGAAGAAAACGAAGAAATAAAGCGCGACCATCGCCAGCGCGAACGGGAAATTCCAGATCGAGCGACGCACGACGAAGATGACGTTAATGACGCCGAGCCCGGCGGCGAGCCACTCGATTTCCGACATCTGCCGCCCCGTTGCCGCTAGTTAGCTACAGTCGCCGCAACGTCCGCGCACTTCGATCACCGGCCGCGACGCTTCGAAGCCCGCTTTTGCCGCCGCCTTGCGGACGCCGCCGGACAGACTGTCATCGTCGATGTGGGTCGCATTGCCGCAATGGTCGCAGATCAGGAAAATACAGTCGTGCAGACAGCCCGGATGCTGGTTCGCGACGTAAGCGTTGGCGCTTTCGACCCGCATCGCCAGGTTCGACGTCACGAACAGGTCGAGAATGCGGTAGACGCTGTTCGCGGCGACCCGGCGTCCCTCGGCATTCGAAACTGCCTCGGCAATGTCGTAGGCCGATGCCGGGCGATCGAACCCGGCAAGTGCGTTGAAGACGGCTTCGCGCATCGCGGTCCACTGCTCGCCCTTGTCGGTCAGCCGATCGCGCGCCGCCGATTTGAGCGACTCGCCTTCATGCATGTGATGGGAATGTGCGGACATCAGGGGGTTGAAATAGGACTGCGCGCGCCTTCCGGCAAGCGCTGCGACCTTATTCTGCGGCGATATGGTTCAGTCGGTGGCCGAGCGCCAGGATCGAGACCCCGATTACCGTGCACAGTGCCTCTGTTCCATCGTGCGGCATGGTCAATGCGCCGGCCATCACGCCGAGGCCAAGCCCGCCAACAGCCGAGGGCATCGCATAGCCATGCTCGAGGACGCCCTTGCCGAGTGCAATCATGCCCATGACCATCGCCATCGACAGCCCGAACTCGTGAATCCAGTGGGATCCCAGAAAGCCGCCGGCGCTCGCCACCAATGCCAGAATGACCGTGGTCGCAAGGCAATGGACAAGGCAAAGCCCGGACAGGCCGATGGCCATCCGGTCGAGCTTGGTCGTCGGAATTGCGAGGTATCGCATGGCGGATGATATACGGTCTCACCGCGAAAGTTACAATATCTCATTGCACGGTTCGTCGAGAATATTGGCAGCGCGTCGCAAAGCGCCCATATCGCGCCGCACCATGACCCAGCCCGAATCGAGCGCCCGTCCGCTTTCCGTGTCAAAATGGCTCCTCGCCGTTGCGCTCCTCGTTTTCCTGATGGTCGTCGTCGGCGGGATTACCCGACTGACCGAAAGCGGGCTTTCGATCACGGTCTGGGATCCGATCAAGGGCGCCATTCCGCCGCTAAGCGATGCGCAATGGCAGCGCGCCTTCGACCTGTACAAGGCGACGCCCGAATATGTTCGGGTCAACGGCCCGGCCGGAATGGACCTGGCGCAGTTCAAGTTCATCTTTTTCTGGGAATGGGTGCACCGCTTCCTTGGGCGGCTGGTCGGCATTGCCTTTGCCCTGCCGTTCGCCTGGTTCGCGATCAATAAAGCGATCCCGCGCGGCTATGGCTGGCGCCTCGCCGCCCTGCTCGCACTCGGGGCGAGCCAGGGGGCGCTCGGCTGGTACATGGTCCAGTCGGGCTTGGTGAACCGCACCGACGTCAGTCACTTCCGCCTGTCGGCCCATTTGCTGACCGCGCTCTTCATCCTGTCCGGATTGGTCTGGACTGCGCTCGACCTGCGCCAATTGGCGAAAAATGCCGACAGCCGTCCGTCTCGACTGACCGCGCTTGGCATCGCTGCCGCGCTGACGTTGACGCTCCAGCTTTTGCTCGGTGCTTGGGTCGCCGGGCTCGACGCGGGCTATCTGTCAAACACTTGGCCGCTAATGAACGATCGGTTGGTTCCTGATGGTATCGACGGCAGCAAAGGCGCCCTCTTCACGCTGACCCACGACCCGTATTTGCTCCACTTCCTTCACCGCTGGTGGGCTTGGGGCGTTGTCGCCGTCCTGATCGTCGCCGCGCGCAAGGTGAGGACGATCGATCGCAAGGCCTCGATCGCGATCCATTCCGCGTTGGGCACCCAGGTCCTGCTTGGAATTGCGACGGTGATGAGCGGCATGAGCATCGTGCTCGCCGTTCTCCATCAGGCAGTCGGTGCCCTGCTCGTCGCATCGACGGCCTGGGGAGTCCACGTGCTCGGCCGACGGCGATGAGCGTCGTCACAGTCTATGCGGTGTTCGCCGATCACGACGAAGCGGAACGGATCGGTCGCGCCATGATCGAGCAGCGGCTCGCCGCCTGTATCAATATCCTTCAGCCCTGCCAGAGTATCTATCGCTGGGACGGTGCGGTGGAGACCGCAACCGAAACGCCAGCCTTGTTCAAGACGACCCTCGAACGGTCGGACACACTCGTCGCGGCCATCGCGGAAATGCATGCTTACGAAGTGCCATCCATCGTCGTTTGGCCGATCGCCAAGCTGTCGGAACCCTATGCGGCATGGGTTGACGACGCTGTCGGGTAATATTTTACCCGTCGAGAAATCCCCGCATTTGCTTGACTTTTCGCCTCCTCCTACGCATTAGCCCGCCAGACGGCGTCGCCTGGAGGTGGCGCTTTTCGTTTTTTACTCTGAAAGGTCCAGCCCATGAAGGCGCTGATGAAGACCACGAAGTCGGTCAAGCCGGCTGAGGTCGTGAAAAAATGGCATCTGATCGATGCCGATGGTCTGGTCGTTGGCCGCGTTGCCTCGATCATCGCCAACATCCTGCGCGGCAAGCACAAGCCGAGCTTCACCCCGCATGTCGATTGCGGCGACCATGTCGTCGTCATCAACGCCGACAAGATCCGTTTCACCGGCAACAAGCTGAAGACGAAGATCTACTACAAGCACACCGGCTATGTCGGCGGCTTGAAGGAAACGCCGGCTGGCAAGGTTCTCGAAGGTCGCTTCCCGGAGCGCGTCCTTGAAAAGGCGGTCGAGCGCATGATTCCGCGCGGTCCGCTTGGTCGCGACCAGATGCGTGCCCTTCACCTCTACAACGGTACGGAGCATCCGCACGGCGGCCAGAGCCCCGAACCTCTCGATGTCGCGGGCATGAACCGCAAGAACAAGGTGGGCGCATAACATGGCCGACAAGAAGAGCCTTTCCGACCTCGGCGCGCTGACCCAGCAGCCGGAAGCAGAAGCCGCCGCTCCGGCTGCCGAAGCCACGACGACCGAAGCGCCTGCCGCAGACGTTGCCGGTGAAGAAATCGTCGAAGCCCCCGTCAATATCCAGCCCGAAGCCCCCCTTCGCGAGCAGCAGCTCGACAAGTACGGCCGCGCTTATGCGACCGGTCGTCGTAAGGATGCGGTTGCACGCGTCTGGCTCAAGCCGGGCAGCGGCAAGATCGAGATCAATGGTCGCGACCAGTCGATCTATTTCGCGCGTCCGACGCTGCGTCTCGTCATCAACCAGCCGTTCGGGATCACCGATCGCGCCGGACAGTATGACATCGTCGCCACCGTCAAGGGCGGCGGCCTGTCGGGACAGGCCGGCGCGGTGCTTCACGGCATCGCCCAGGCGCTGACCCGTTACGAGCCGGTGCTTCGCACGACGGTCAAGCGGGCCGGTTTCCTGACCCGCGACAGCCGCGTCGTCGAACGTAAGAAGTACGGTAAGGCCAAGGCCCGCCGCAGCTTCCAGTTCTCGAAGCGCTAAACGCGAAATTCTCCGGTATCGGAACAGCAAGGGCGGTCCCGCAGGGCCGCCCTTTTTGTTTGCGCTCGTCGCAGTTAATGCGGCAAATGATGAAGTTGTTTGTCTATCAACCCGTCCGCTGGGATCGCAAGGCCGCGACCTCGTGGCAGACGGGGCGGCAGGAGGAGGCGCTTTTCCTCACCCTGGCCACGCTCGACCGAATGGAGACGCCGGACGCGGACGCTTTCCTCCAGCCCGCCTTTTACGCATTCCAGATGAACCGATTTGCCGAAAGCGCCGTCCTGCTCGAAAAGGCGGTAGGGTTTTTCCCGGACCATCCCATGGTCCGTCTCGGCCTTGGCAACAGCTATTCGCGCGCGCGCCAGCATCGCAATGCGGTACCTCATCTCGACGCCTTCATCGCCATGGGCCTTCACGACATGAGCGCTTACGACGCCCTGGCCCACTCGCTGAGCGAGATCGGCGACCTCCTGCGCGCCAAGGTGGCGGGAACAACGGCCCTGACCTTGAAGGATCTGGCAAGCAAGGGCCGACACGGCACGCCATCGCTCAAACGCGACGTCCAACCAGTAGGGAAAAAGAACGTCATCGCTTTCTCGCTTTTCGGGTCCGGCACGAAATATCTTCGCGGTGCGCTTCACAACGTGCTTGCGGCGCGCACGATCTATCCGGACTGGACCTGTCGCTTTTACGCAGACGACAGCGTCGATCATGCGCTTCGATCGGTTCTTGCCGAGGAAGGCGCCGAGGTCGTGATGGACGAAGGCGGCAACAACGACGATCGTTGGCGCCTCTCGCGGCGCTTCCTGGTGAATGACGATCCCGACGTCGGCTATTTTCTTTGCCGCGACGCCGACAGCGTCGTCAACGACCGAGAGAAAGCGGCGGTGGCGCAATGGCTCGGCAGCGGCTTGCCGTTTCACGTAATGCGCGACTGGTACTCGCACACCGATCCGATGCTGGGCGGCCTGTGGGGCGGGATCGCCGGCGTCTTCCCCGACATGGATTTGACGCTCGACCGGTTCCTGACGGCGAAGCCGATCACGACCGCCTGGGATCAATTTTTCCTCCGCGACCAGGTCTGGCCGGCGATCCGCGACGATGTCATGGTTCACGATCGCTGCTTCGAAAGCCACGCCGCGCACCCCTTTCCGACGCAAACGCCGCTGGGCCGCGAACATGTCGGCCAGAACGAATTTGCGAGCGACGAGGCGGCGCAGGCCAGTTTGCTGGAAGCTTATGGCGATCGGATCCCGGCACTTGGGCTGCGTGAACGGTCGCTCAACCTGAAGGTGGAAGCAACGCCTTAAGGCGTCGCTCCAACTCGGCATCCTCAAGATCGATCGAAAGGCGCTTTTGCCGACTGCTTGCGCCAGCAACGATCGTGATGGCGCTCTTGGAAATTCGGATCGATTTCGCAAGCAAGGCGATCACCGCGGCATTCGCCGAGCCGTCGGTCGGCGCCGCTGTCACCCTAACCTCCAGCGCTAGACGGCCTTCGGCGTCGTTTCGCCATGGGCCAACCCCAGGATTGGATGAGCGCGTGGTCACCCGAATGGCAAGGATCGAAGTCATGCACCCCCGTCCTGTTTATGCCCACGCGCATCGTGAAAGAGTGTGATAGGTGACGTCATCCCTTGTTGCTTAGCGGGAGCGGCGATGGGGGAACAATATGATGCAGGCAGCCAATCGGCAGCGACTCGATAACAAGGTTGCAATCATCACCGGTGCGACCGGTGGTATCGGCGAGGCGACCGCGCGTCTGTTCCTCGAACTTGGCGCGAAGGTAATGCTGGTCGGGCGTAGCGCCGAAAAGCTCGCTGAGACCCATTCCCGCCTGAAGGACATCGGCGAATGCGCGACCGCCGTCGCCGATTCTGTCGACGAAGCTGCCAACAAGGCCGCGGTCGATGCCACTGTCGCCCGCTTTGGCGGGCTCGACATCATGGTCGCCAACGCCGGCACCGAAGGCGCGGCTAAGCCGATCGAAGCATTGTCGGTCGCGGAGTTCGAGGATGTGCTGAAGATCAACGTTATCGGAGTGTGGCTGGCGATGAAATATGCCGCCGCCCCGATGCGGGAACGCGGCGGGGGATCGATTATCGCCCTATCATCGATCGCCGGTGTCATCGGCTTTCCCGCCATGTCACCCTACGTCGCCAGCAAACACGCGGTTTATGGCCTTGTAAAAACGGCGGCGCTGGAATTTGGCGAAGCGAATATCCGGGTCAATGCTGTCGGACCGGGACCGATCGACAATCGCATGATCGACTCGCTCCAGAAGCAGCTTTCGCCTGACGAC
The DNA here is from genome assembly GCA_039934175.1 of Sphingomicrobium sp. Lineage (GTDB taxonomy): Bacteria > Pseudomonadota > Alphaproteobacteria > Sphingomonadales > Sphingomonadaceae > Sphingomicrobium. The sequence goes on along the minus strand of JBDTMR010000018.1, from coordinate 637 downwards.
CCGGAAGCAATGCGTGCAGGTGTCGAGGCGAGCATCCCAATTAAGCGCTATGGCACAAGCGAGGAGGTCGCGCACCTGATCGCTTTCCTTGCGAGCGATGCATCGAGCTATTGTAGCGGATCGATCCACATGATCGATGGCGGTTTCGTCGCCGCTTAGTCGGCCATTGCCATCTTGGGCTCGCCCGGCGTCGGCGGCTTGGCGGGTCGAAGCAGCAGGACGAGCGGAATCGCCGCAAGGGTGAGCCACATCATCAGGTAGAAATCGTCGAGATAGGCGATGAAGGCCGCTTGCCGATTGATCTCGGCATTGGCGATCGCGACGGCGCTTTCCGCAGGCAGTCCAAGCTGGCCGACCACCGCTCCACTGATCGACGGCAGGACCTGGTCGCTGATGTGGCCGACCATGTCGGCATGCGCGATCTGCAAATTGCGCGCCAACAGCGATGCGACCAGGCTGATGCCGATCGATCCGCCGATATTGCGCGACAGGTTGAGCAGGCTGGCCGCGTCGGTCCGCATCCTTGGCTGCAACGTCGCGAACGCCAGGCTCTGCATCGTCACGAAGACGAGGCCAAGGCCCAGACCCTGGACGAAGCCCGACCAGATGATCGGTCCGCTGCCCATGTCGATCGCAA
>JBDTMR010000017.1:0-16015 GCA_039934175.1 Sphingomicrobium sp. | reverse complement strand
TCTTCGCGCGTCTCGGCGGCGGCATCTTCACCAAGGCCGCCGACGTCGGTGCCGATCTGGTCGGCAAGGTCGAGGCGGGAATCCCGGAAGACGACCCCCGCAACCCGGCCGTCATCGCCGATAACGTCGGCGACAATGTCGGCGATTGCGCCGGCATGGCAGCCGATCTGTTCGAAACCTATGTCGTTACGGTCGGTGCCACGATGGTCCTGACCGCGCTCCTCGTGAAGGGAACGGGCGATGCCTTGCTCCCGCTGATGGGCCTTCCGCTGCTGATTGGCGGCGCCTGCGTCCTGACCTCGATCCTCGGCACCTATTTCGTCCGTCTGGGATCGAGCCAGTCGATCATGGGCGCGATGTACAAGGGCTTTGCGGTCACCGCGATCAGCTCGGCCGTCCTGATCTACTTCGCCACGCAATATGCGCTTGGCGACATCAACGCCGTCATCACCGCGGGCGAAACCAGCTTCACCGGCATGTCGCTTTATTGGTGCATGCTGCTCGGCCTGGTCATCACCGGGCTGATCATCTGGATCACCGAATATTATACCGGCACCAACTATCGCCCGGTCCGCTCGATCGCCAAGGCGTCCGAGACGGGCCACGGCACCAACGTCATCCAAGGGCTTGCAATCAGCCTTGAATCGACTGCGCTGCCGACGCTGGTGATCTGCTCCGGCATCATCATCGCTTACCTGCTGGCGGGCCTGATGGGTATCGCCTTTGCAGCGACCGCGATGCTTGCGCTTGCCGGCATGGTCGTCGCGCTCGACGCTTACGGGCCGGTTACCGACAACGCCGGCGGGATCGCCGAAATGGCGGGGCTGGACGAAAGCGTTCGCACCAAGACCGACGCGCTCGACGCGGTGGGCAACACCACCAAGGCCGTCACCAAGGGCTATGCGATCGGATCGGCCGGCCTTGCCGCCCTTGTCCTGTTCGCCGCCTACACCACCGACCTTCGCGAATTCTTCCCGGGCCTGACCGTCGATTTCAGCCTCGAGAATCCATACGTGATCGTCGGTCTGCTACTTGGCGCGCTGTTGCCTTACTTGTTTGGCGCAATGGGCATGACCGCGGTTGGCCGCGCTGCTGGCGACGTCGTCAAGGACGTCCGTGACCAGTTCGCCAACAATCCCGGCATCATGGATGGATCCTCGCGGCCCGATTATGCCCGCACCGTCGATCTCGTCACCAAGGCGGCGATCAAGGAAATGATCATTCCTTCACTGCTTCCGGTGCTTGCCCCGATCCTGGTCTATTATGTGATCACGGCCGTGGCCGGCCAGGCCCAGGGCTTTGCGGCGCTTGGCGCCCTTCTCCTCGGCGTGATCGTCGGCGGTCTGTTCGTCGCCATCTCGATGACGTCGGGCGGCGGGGCATGGGACAATGCCAAAAAGTATATCGAAGACGGCAACCACGGCGGCAAGGGCAGCGAAGCCCACAAGGCCGCCGTTACCGGTGACACGGTCGGCGATCCTTACAAGGACACCGCGGGTCCGGCCGTCAACCCGATGATCAAGATCACCAACATTGTCGCATTGTTGCTGCTGGCCGCTTTGGCCGGTCAATCCGCGATGTAACGACGTCGGCAACCGACCGAGACTGGTGGGCGGGCGAGGGAAACTTCGCCCGCCTTCCCTTTGGGGCGAAGCGCGGCTAAAGGAGCGCGACCCGAAACAAGGACGAAGGATTACATGGCCAAGGAAGAACTTCTCGAGATGCGCGGTAAGGTGGTGGAACTGCTGCCCAATGCGATGTTCCGCGTCGAGCTGGAGAATGGCCACGAGATTCTCGGTCATACCGCGGGCAAGATGCGCAAGAACCGCATCCGCGTCCTGACCGGCGATGAAGTCCTCGTCGAATTGACGCCCTACGACCTGACCAAGGGGCGCATCACCTATCGCTTCATGCCCGGTCGCGGGGGCCCGACCCCGAACGCCTGATGAAGCTGGTTCTCGCCTCGGCGAGCCCGCGCCGTCTCGATCTACTTGCGCGAATCGGTGTAACGCCGGACGCGGTCGACCCTGCCGACATCGACGAAACCGTCCTTGCCGGCGAATTGCCGCGCGTCCACGCGCTTCGCCTGGCGCAGGAAAAGGCAGCAGCCACCGCCGCCCGCCATCCCGATGCGCTGGTGCTAGGTGCGGACACCGTCGTCGCGGTGGGGCGTCGGATCCTTCCGAAGGTCGAAGATGAAGCGACCTTGCGCCAATGCATGACCCTGCTCAGCGGTCGCCGCCATCTCGTCCTGACCGGCGTTGCCCTGGCCCTGCCCGGCGGCGGCATGAAAAGCCGCGTCGTCGAAACGATGATTGCGATGAAGCGCCTGTCCGACCAGGAAGTGGACTATTACGCCAGTCACGGCGAGTGGCGCGGCAAGGCGGGCGGCTATGCGTTGCAGGGTTATGGCGAAGTCTATGTCCGCCACATCGGAGGAAGCTATTCCAACGTCGTCGGCTTGCCGCTTGCGGAAACCCGCCACCTCCTGAAAAGCGCGGGTTACGACCTTGCCTGAATATTGGGTCGAACGCGGCATTGGCGAGACGCGCCATGTCTTGGTCGACAAGGGCGAGATCGTGGAAGCGCGGATCGAAATTGACGACTCGGTACCGGCGGGCAGCATCTTGCAGGCGCGGCTCGTCCGCACCGGTCGCCACGCCATCGCGCGGGCCGACAGCGTAGAATATCTCCTGAACGGCGGCGCGCCAGGCAAGACCGAAGGCGCGATGATTTCGATCGTCATAACCCGAGAAGCAATCGGCACCGAGCCATGGAAGCGCCCTCTCGCGCGACTGGCGGGTGATCAACCTCTAGAATCGCCATCTGAAGCGGCGCAGGAATTGACCTTCCCGACACAGAAAGATCGGCTTGCCGACGCCGGCTGGGACGATCTCATCGACGAAGCGCGCAGCGGGCTGGTCGCCTTTCCCGGCGGCGGTCTGCGAATCGCGGTAACACCGGCAATGACGTTGATCGACGTCGACGGCACGCTGCCCGTGGAAGAGCTGGCCATGGCCGGGGCGATGGCGTCGGCTCGGACGATCCGCCGGCACGGCATCGCGGGGTCGATCGGCATCGACCTGCCGACGGTCCCTGGCAAGGCGGCGCGCGTCGCGGTCGATCAGGCGATCGATGCCCAGCTCGCCAAACCGTTCGAGCGGACCGCGACCAACGGCTTCGGCTTCGTCCAGATCATTCGTCCCCGCCGCCACGCAAGCCTGTTCGAGCTTGCACTGGATCGCGCGCCGTTCGAGGCACGCGCCCTTCTCCGCAGGGCGGCACGGATGACTGGCGCCGTCACATTGAGCGCAAATCCCACGGTGATCGCCGCGATGAAGCCCGACTGGATCGCGGCGCTCGAACGTCAGGTTGGTGGCACCGTCACCTTGCGCGCCGACCCATCGCTTGCCATGGCGTCGGGCCATGCCCACTAAACCCAAGCCCTGCCCGTTTTGCGGCAAGCCGCCTAGCGATGAGCACACCCCGTTCTGCAGCCGCGGTTGCAAGGATCGCGACCTGTTGAAATGGCTGGGCGAAGGCTATCGCATTGCAGGTCCGCCGGCGGATCGCGATGGGCTGGACAGCGACGAAGAGCGCGGCTAGAGCGCGCTTCGCCTGCGGGGCCGACCGGCCCCCAAATGTGGGCCCAGGTAGCTCAGTTGGTAGAGCATGCGACTGAAAATCGCAGTGTCGGCGGTTCGATCCCGTCCCTGGGCACCATCCATTCTCTCGCGGCGCCATTTTCTTCGGACAGGATTTTCGCGATCCATCCTCGTCGTTCTGCGCTAAGGTGGGCCGGATGCAAGTCTCATTCTATGGACGCCTGGGGGAGTTGATCGGTCGCAAGATCGATCATCCGTCAGTTCCCACGGTCGCGCAATTGCGGACGTCGCTTGCAACTTCCTTTCCCGATGCGGCCGACCTGTTACTCGGCGACAAGATCAAGATAGCAATCGATGACAGGTTGGTGGCCCATGATTCGATCCTGTCCGGCAGCGAGCAGGTCGATTTCTTTCCACCATTGTCAGGGGGCTGAGATGTCTGGGGCCTGTTTGCTGACGCCTGTTCCGATCGATTTGGAGCGCGAACAGGCCGATCTGATCGCAGGTGCTTCTGGAGCCGGAGCGGTGGCGAGCTTCGTCGGTCTCGTCCGTTCCAATAGTAGCGACGAGCGGAACGAAGTTGCCGCCATTTATCTTGACCATCATCCCAGCATGACCTTGCGGTCGATGGAAGACGTTGCCGACGCAGCACAGGCGCGCTTCGCGGTGAGGAGCCTGCGCATCGTTCATCGCTGCGGGCTGGTTGCAGCAGGAGATCCAATCGTTTTCGTCGGCGCTAGTGCAGCGCATCGACGCGCGGCCTTCGATGCGGTCGACTATGTCATGGATAGCTTGAAAACTGACGCGGTCTTCTGGAAACGCGAAGACCGGACGGATGGAGCGGAATGGATTGAGCCGACCGATGCCGATCACGCGGCACACCGACGCTGGAAGGATTAGGATGGCCGGGATCAATGACAGTCTGGAATTCCACCCTTTGACCATCGCAGTGCTGGTTGTCTCCGACACACGCGATCTCGAAAGCGATCGGTCGGGCGCCTATCTAGCCGATGCTCTCGTCGAAGCCGGGCACCGGCTTGCGGAGCGTGCGCTGGTTGCAGACGATATCGACCTCATCCGCGCACAGGTTGCGACCTGGGTCGGCGATTCCGCGATCGACGTGATCCTGACGACGGGCGGCACCGGCTTTGCGCCGCGCGACGTCACGCCCGAGGCGATCGGGCCGATGCTGACCCGGGTGATGGACGGTTTTGCCATCCTGTTCCACGTCGCCAGCAAAGCGACGGTCGGCCTGTCCACCCTGCAGTCGCGCGCATTGGCCGGACAGATCGACGACACCTTCATTTTCTGCCTGCCCGGATCGACGGGTGCTTGTCGCGATGGCTGGGCCATTCTCGGCGAGCATTTCGATAGCCGTTATCGGCCCTGCTCGCTGGCCGGTCAGGTGCCGCGATTGCGCGAGAAACTGACGTGAGCCGCCCGACGCATGTCGACGACCACGGGCGGGCGCGCATGGTCGACGTGTCCGACAAGCCGCCCACCGTCCGCACCGCGCGGGCGAGCGGGACGCTGCGTTGTCAGGCCGCAACCCTGGCGGCGGTCATGGATGGAAGCACCCCCAAGGGCGCAGTGATCGAGACGGCGGAGCTGGCCGGGGTCATGGCCGCAAAGAAAACCGCCGACCTCATACCATTATGTCATCCGCTGGCCTTGACCCGCGCCCTGGTGACCATCGCCCCCGACGACACGTTGCCCGGTTTCCGGGTCAATGCCGAAATCCGTTGCACCGGCCCGACCGGTGTCGAGATGGAGGCGCTGACTGCCGTATCGGTGGCATGCCTGACCCTCTTCGACATGTTGAAGGCGATCGACCGGACGATGGAAATTGGCGAAATCCGCGTTGAAGAAAAGTCAGGCGGACGATCGGGCGACTGGCATCGGCCATGATTTCGTTCGACGAGGCGCTGTCGCAGGTGCTGGCCGCCGCGACAGGATTGGGCGAGGAAGTGGTGCCGCTGGCGCGTGCCGTCGGGCGTTGGCTTGCCCAGCCCGCACGCGCCGCCATCGATTCCCCGCGCCGCGCGGTGTCGACGATGGATGGCTATGCGGTGCGTGAAGCCGACATCGAGAACCGCCCTGCGCGCTTGCCGGTCGTGTCGGAAATCTATCCCGGCACAGCGCACCCCGGCAGCCTTATTGCAGGAAATTGCGCGAGGATTTTCACCGGCGCACCATTGCCGGATGGCGCCGATCGCGTCGTGATGCAGGAGGAGGCTCGGCGCGAAGGCGGCATGGCGATTTTCGATCGAGCCGTCTCCTCGGCGCGGTTCGTTCGCGCCCGGGCAAGCGATTTTGCGGCAGGGTCGATTCAGCTTCCTGTCGGTCGACAAATCCGCCCACTCGATCTGGTCGCGGCGGCCGGCAGCGACCTTTCATCCCTGACCTGCTGGCGGCGTCCACGCATCTGGCTGCTCGCCAACGGTGACGAACTGGTCGCGCCGGGCGAGGCGGCGACTTCACCCGGCAGCATCCCTGATAGCGTGACCGTCGGCCTATCGGCGATGATCGAAAACTGGGGTGGCGACGTCGTCGGCATGACTCGCCTGCCGGACGATCTTGCCGTGATGCAGCGAGCCGCAGCGCAAGCAGCAGCTTCTGCCGACCTCCTCGTCGTTATCGGCGGGGCATCGGTTGGGGACCGCGACTTCGCCAAGGCGATGATGGCACCGCTTGGCCTAGATCTCGCCTTTAGCAGGGTGGCGATGAAGCCGGGCAAGCCGGTCTGGTTTGGCCGGTGCGGGGCTACACTGGTGATGGGATTACCGGGCAATCCGACTTCTGCCTTGGTCACGGCGCGCCTGCTGCTTGCGCCCTTGATCATCAGATTGGCGGGCGGCGATCCGGCGGAGGTGACGATCAGGCAGACTGCGACGCTGGCCAATTCCCTCGACCCGTGCGCAGATCGCGAGACCTTCTCCCGCGGTCGATGGGAGGACGGGCGCGTGCTCGTTCTCGGCAATCAGGATTCGGGGGCGCAATCGACGCTTGCCGATGCCGAATTGCTAATCCGGCAACGGGCGAACAGCCCGGCCGTTTGCGCCGGCGAGTCGATCGAATTTTTTCCTTTCTAGACGACGATCAACTTTGCGCCGGCAATAACGAGCACCAGTCCGAGTCCCTGCAGCAGGCGAGCCTTGTCGAGCTTGCGCGAGCCAAGCCAGCTTCCAAGTAGCGCGCCGATGGCGACCGCCAAACCGAACCACGGCAATTCGGCGGGGAGTTTGCCGACCGATGCGACATTGCCTGCCAGTCCAGCCGCGCTGTTGATCAGGATGAACAAAGCGGCGATTCCGGATGTCCGGCGCGGCTCCTCCCATCCGAGCAGGATGATCAAGGGGCTGAGGAAGATTCCACCTCCCGTCCCGGTCAGGCCGGCCAGGAACCCCAATGCCGCCCCCACCGGTACGGCGACCATTGCCGAAGGCGGCGACGGTGTGCGTGCAGCGGTTGCCTTCGGACTCCAGAACAAGCGGATCGCGGCGATCCAGAGCAGCACCCCGACCATTGGGCGGTAGATGTCCGGTGGCAGCGATATCTTGCCTGCGACAAACGCCGCCGGTGCTGCCACGACCACGAACAGGGCGAGCAGGCGCCAGTTAACCTGGCCGGCCCTGGCATAGCGAATACTGGCGATCCCCGCGGCGACGAGGTTGAGGGCGAGCGCGGTCGGACGCATGACGTCCGGAGCGAGGGCGAACAACGCCATGATTGCCAGATAGGCCGACGCACCGCCGTGTCCGACCATCGAATAAAGCATTGCTGCCAGCCCCATGAGCACGGCAATGGCGACCACCAGATTGGCGTCCATCCTAGCCCTTGCCCATTGCGACGACCGCTGCGACGGCGCGATCCCAGGAAGCGACCCGATCGTCGCGGTCGGCCGGATCAAGCGACGGTTCGAAACATTGCACGCCGCCGCGCATGGCCTCGGCGGCAGCGGGCAGCGTCGGGTAGAGACCGCAGCCAAATGCAGCCAATGCCGCTGCGCCCTTGATCGTGCATTCGACGTTCTGAGGACGCTCGACCGGTATGCCGAGCAGGTTGGCGAGATCCTGGGCAAGCCAGTCGTTGGCGGCCATTCCGCCGTCGATCCGGAGCGTCGACCAAATAACCCCGTCGGCGGCGAATGCGCGTTGTAGTTCCGCGCTCTGGTTGGCGACGGCTTCAAGCGCGGCGCGGACCAACTCCGCCTTCCCGGTGCCAAGGGTCAGCCCGAAAATCGCCGCGCGCGCATCGGCCTGCCAATGCGGCGCGCCAAGACCGGTGAATGCCGGGACAATCTGCACCCCGCCGCTCGATGTAATTGACGAGGCCAGCCGAGTACATTCGTCGCTCGATGCAATCAGCCCGAGGTGGTCGCGCATCCACTGGATCATCCGACCCGCAACGAACAACGAACCTTCCAGCGCATAGCGACGCTCGCCCGCCACCTGCCACGCAACCGTTGCAAGCAGGCGATGCGCGGAAACGGGCGGGGTTTCGCCGGCGTGGGTGAGGATGAACGCGCCGGTGCCATAGGTCGCCTTGGTCGTCCCTGCCGTCAGGCACGATTGGCCGATCGCGGCCGCTTGCTGATCGCCCGCCATGCCGCAAATCGGAATCGCGCGGCCAAGCATGTCCGGGTCGCTGATCGCGATCGGACCGGCGCAATCAACGATCTTGGGAAGCGCGCGCCGTGGTACGCCGAACAGGTCGCAAAGCCCGTCGTCCCAGCCGCCGCAAAGTTCCATCAACGCGGTTCGCGATGCATTGGTGGCGTCGGTGACATGCGCGCCGCCGCTCAACTTGAAAACCAGCCAGCTGTCGATGGTGCCAAGCGCAAGCCGATCACCGGCGTCGCGCACGGCCGCGACGTGATCGAGCATCCAGCGGATCTTGGTGGCGCTGAAATAGGGGTCGAGCAGCAGCCCGGACCTGGCCTGCAGGGCCGCCTCTTCGCCTGCCGCCCGCAGACGGTCGCACGCCGCGGCCGTCCGCCGGTCCTGCCATACGATGGCGGGGGCAAGGGCCCTGCCCGTCTCCCGGTCCCAGGCGACGATGGTCTCGCGCTGATTGGTGATCCCGATGGCGCGGACTCGCTGTGCCTGTCCCGCGACCGCCTGCCGCGCCACTTCCAGCGTGAGGCGCCAGATTTCCTCGGCATCCTGTTCGACCCAACCGGGCTGAGGGAAATGCGTTTCGATCGCCCGCTGGGCAACCGGCCGGAACGCGCCATCGGCATCGACCAGCACCGCGCGGGTACTGCTGGTGCCTTCATCGATGACAAGCAGGGCGTCATTCACCCTGCGACCCTAGCGCCGACGGGCGCGCTGCTACAGCTTTTTTGGCGGAAAACCTCGACCCGTCGGGCGCTAGCGGTTAGCAGGCCGCATGGTCCATCCCGCGATGCCCGCCTTTTCGAGCGTTCCCGACGTTCCGACGCTGTTCGGGGCTCCGGTCGAGTTCTTCCTGTTCGGCGCGATGTTGCTTGGCGTTGCGCTGTTCAAACGCCACACATTGCTGGTCAGCGTCACCGGGCTGGTCGTCATCCTGGCGTTCCAGATCTTTTTCGGCGCGCACCCGACCGGACAAGGTTGGGCCGCGCTTGGCGAACATGCCGCTCACGAATGGGTGACGATCACCAACCTGTTCCTGCTGTTGGTCGGCTTCGAAATTCTCTCCCATCAGTTCGAGGAGAGCAATCTTCCCGACCATATGCCGCATTTGCTGCCCAACGGCTGGCAAGGCGGGCTGGCCTTGCTCGGGATCGTCTTCGTGCTGTCTGGTTTCCTCGACAATATCGCATCGGCGGTGCTTGGCGGCGTCATGGCGCGGCACGTCTACAAGCGCCGCGTTTCGGTTGCCTTCCTGGTCGGAATCGTTGCGGCATCCAATGCTGGCGGCGCGGGCAGCGTGATCGGCGATACCACCACGACCATCATGTGGCTGAACGGCGTATCGCCCTTTGCCGTGTTCGAAGCCTATATCGCAGCCGTCGTTGCTTTCTGCATCTTCGCACCGCTGGCGGCGCGTGCGCAGGAACGGTACGAGCCGATCCTCGTCTGCGACGAGCCCGACCATCCGCTACAATGGCGCCGAATCCTGATCGTCGTCCTGATCCTGGCAAGCGCGGTGAGCGCCAACGTCGCCGCCAACATCCTGAGCGACGGAGTCGAGATTGCGCCGTGGATGGGGATGGCGTTGTGGGCCGCGATTTCCGTCACCAGCAGGATCGCCAAGCCGGACTGGAGCGTTGCGAAACCTGCAGTGCGCGGTGCGCTTTTCCTGTGCGCGCTGGTCGCGGCAGCATCGCTGATGCCGGTCCGTGCGCTGCCCGATCCAAGTTGGGAGACCACCCTTGGTATCGGTTTCGTGTCGTCGGTTTTCGACAATATCCCGCTGACCGTCCTTGCGCTGACGCAGGATGGTTACGACTGGGCATTGCTCGCCTTCGCGGTCGGGTTCGGCGGGTCGATGGTCTGGTTCGGATCGTCGGCCGGCGTTGCGCTGACCAACGAATATCCCGAAGGGCGCTCGGTCATCCGCTGGATCCGCGAAGGCTGGTTCGTCCCGTTCGCTTATGTCATCGGCTTTTTCGTCATGCTGGCCTTGCTCGGGTGGAACCCGACGATGATCTAGGGGCCGCGCAATGTCCGCCAATCACCAAAAGCTCCAGGCGCAGGAACGGCTTGCCGGAATCGTCCTGATGGTGGCCGCGCTAGCGGCGCTGGTCGCTGCCAACAGCCCGCTAGCGGGAGCCTACGACAGCCTGCTGCATACCAAGTTCGGCCCGGCGATGCCGCGCTTCGGAAAGTTCGACCTGGCGCATTGGGTCGCCGACGGTGCGATGGCGGTCTTCTTCCTGCTGATCGGACTGGAAGTGAAACGGGAATGGTATCGCGGGCGGTTATCGCAGGCCGCCGACCGGCGCTTGCCGATTCTTGCGGCCATTGGCGGGATGCTCGTTCCTGCATTGGTGTACGCCTTTGCCGACTGGGGCGATGCGGCACATCTTCGCGGCTGGGCGATCCCGGCCGCGACCGACATTGCCTTTGCGATCGGTGTTTTGGCGATCCTTGGCCGTCACGCGCCATCCTCGATCAAATTGCTGCTGGTTAGCATTGCGGTCGTCGACGACGTCGGCGCGGTGGCGATCATCGCGCTCGTCTACACCGCGAGCATCGACATCGTCGCCCTGACCGCAGCGTTGGGCGTCCTTGCCGGAATGGCGGTGATGAACATGCTCGGCGTCAGGCGGCTTTGGCCCTACCTCATCGCCGCGCTTGTCCTGTGGTTCCTTGTCCTTGCCAGCGGGGTTCATTCGACCATCGCGGGGGTGCTGGCCGCGCTGGCCATCCCGCTCGGCGCAAACAAGGACGACAGCCCGCTACGCGACCTGGAACATGCGATCCACCCGTGGGTGATGTTCGGCGTCGTTCCGTTATTCGGTTTCACCAGTGCGGGGGTGGCGCTCGGCGGCGGACTTGAGATGCTTCGCCAGCCGGTTGCGCTCGGCGTGATGCTCGGCCTGTTCATCGGCAAGCAGGTTGGTGTGTTCGGCGCGATCTGGGCGGCGATCCGGTTGCGACTCGTCCCAATGCCGGCAGGCGCGAACTGGCGTCATTTGTGGGGCGCAGCGGCGCTGTGCGGGATCGGCTTCACGATGAGCCTGTTCATCGGCGCGCTCGCCTTTCCCGACGACAAGTCAGCGGTCGAAGCCGCCAAGCTGGGCACGCTGGCGGGATCATTATTGTCGGCAGGGGTTGGCTACGCGCTGCTCCGCTTCACACCGGAAGCGGAGCGCGACGATGAAGAAGACGAGGCCGACGACGTCTTCGCCGGCACCGCCAGAACGAAAAACGCCTAGAGCTTCTCGGTCAGTTCGGGGACGATCTGGAACAGGTCGCCGACCAGCCCGATGTCCGCAACCTGGAAGATCGGCGCTTCTTCATCCTTGTTGATGGCAATGATCGTCTTCGAATCCTTCATGCCGGCAAGGTGCTGGATCGCGCCCGAAATGCCGATCGCTACATAGACTTCCGGCGCCACGATCTTGCCGGTCTGCCCGACCTGATAGTCGTTGGGGGCATAACCCGCATCGACTGCGGCACGCGACGCGCCGACGCCGGCGCCCAGCTTGTCGGCGAGCGGATCGAGCAGGGCATGAAATTGCTCGCTGCTGCCGAATGCACGGCCGCCCGAAACGATGATCTTGGCGCTGGTCAGTTCGGGACGTTCCGACTTCGACAGTTCGGCCCCGACGAAGGAGGACTTGCCCGACGCGGCACCAGTATCGACCGCCTCGATGCTGCCCGATCCGCCATCCGCAGCAGCTTTTTCGAACGCCGTGCCGCGAACGGTAATGACCTTTTTGGAATCCTTCGACTTGACGGTTGCAATCGCATTGCCGGCGTAGATCGGACGGGTAAAGGTGTCTTCGCCTTCGACCGACAGGATTTCACTGACCTGCATGACATCCAGCATCGCGGCGACGCGCGGCGCGATATTCTTGCCGAAGGTCGTGGCCGGGGCCAGGAAGGCGTCGTGATCCGCCATCAGCGCGGTCGCGACCGGCGCGAGATCTTCGGCAAGCTGATGTTCGAGATGCACGGCATCGGCGACGTGGACCTTGCCCACACCGGCAATCTTGGTTGCTAGACCGGCAACGGCGCCAATGCCCGAACCGGCGACGAGCAGATGCACGTCGCCAAGCTTCGAAGCGGCCGTGACGGCGGCGAGCGTGGCGTCCTTGATGGACGATCCGTCATGTTCGACGAGGACCAGGGTCTTCACTTGGCAACTCCCATATCCTTGAGTTTCGCGACCAGCTCGTCGACCGAGCCGACCTTGATTCCCGCCGTGCGCTTGGGCGGTTCGCTGACCTTCAACGTTTCGAGACGCGGCGCGACATCGACGCCGTAATCGCCCGGAGACTTGGTCGCGAGCGGCTTCGACTTCGCCTTCATGATGTTCGGAAGCGAGGCATAACGCGGCTCGTTAAGGCGAAGATCGGTGGTGACGATGGCCGGGGTGGCAAGCTTCACCGTCTCCAGCCCGCCGTCGATCTCGCGGGTCACGCTGACGTCGCTGCCGTCGACCGCGACCGCGCTTGCGAACGTGCCCTGCGGCCAGCCGAGCAAGGCGCCGAGCATCTGGCCGGTCTGGTTGCTGTCGTCGTCGATCGCCTGCTTGCCGAGAATGACGAGGCCGGGCTGTTCTTCCTCGACCACGCCCTTGAGGATTTTCGCGACGGCGAGCGGTTCGACTTCCTCATCAGTCTGGACCAGGATCGCGCGGTCGGCGCCCATTGCGAGCGCGGTGCGCAGCGTTTCCTGCGCCTTGGCCGGACCGATCGAGCAGACCACGACCTCGGTCGCGACGCCCTTTTCCTTGAGGCGGATGGCTTCCTCGACGGCGATTTCGTCGAACGGGTTCATCGACATCTTGACGTTGGCAAGGTCGACGCCGCTGCCGTCCATCTTGACGCGCGGCTTGACGTTATAATCGATCACTCGCTTGACGGCGACGAGCAGTTTCATGGCGTTCTCCAGTGCTTAAGCCGCGGCGCGGACTTCGGCGACAATCTTCTTTGCGGCGTCGCCAAGGTCATTGGCGGCAACAATCGGCAGGCCCGAATTGGCAAGGATGTCCTTGCCGAGCTGGACGTTGGTGCCTTCGAGCCGAACGACCAGAGGCACGTCGAGGTTCACTTCCTTCGCCGCGGCGACAATGCCCTCGGCGATGATGTCGCACTTCATGATCCCGCCGAAGATGTTGACGAGGATACCTTTTACCGACGGATCGGACAGGATGATCTTGAATGCAGCGGTGACCTTTTCCTTGTTCGCGCCGCCACCGACGTCGAGGAAGTTGGCGGGCTCCGCACCGTTGAGCTTGATGATGTCCATTGTCGCCATGGCGAGGCCCGCGCCATTGACCATGCAGCCGATATCGCCATCCAGCTTGATGTAGGCAAGATCGTATTTCGACGCTTCGATCTCCATCGGATCTTCTTCGGTCAGATCGCGAAGGCCGACCATATCCTTGTGGCGGAACATGGCGTTGGAATCGAAGCCGACCTTGGCGTCGAGCACCATCAATTTGCCGTCGCCGGTGATCGCAAGCGGGTTGATCTCGATCTGGCTGGCATCGGTACCCATGAACGCATCGTAGAGCTTGGCGGTGACAAACGCTGCCTGCTTGGCAAGATCGCCGGTCAGGTTGAGCGCGGCAGCAACCGAGCGGCCGTGATGCGGCATCAGGCCGGTCGCCGGATCGACAGTGATGGTGTGAATCTTCTCCGGAGTCGAATGGGCGACTTCCTCGATATCCATGCCGCCTTCGGTCGAGGCGACGATCGCGACCCGACCGGTTTCGCGGTCGACCAGCAATGCGAGGTAGAATTCCTTTTCGATGTCGACGCCGTCGGTGACGTAGAGGCGCTGGACCTGCTTGCCTTCGGCACCGGTCTGGATTGTCACCAGGGTATTTCCGAGCATTTCTTCGGCATGGGCGCGAACTTCGTCAATCGACTTTGCAAGCCGGACCCCGCCCTTGGCGTCGGGACCGAGTTCGGTAAACTTGCCCTTGCCGCGACCGCCGGCATGGATCTGCGCCTTGACTACCCACAACGGGCCGGGGAGCTGCTTGGCGGCGGCAACCGCTTCGTCGGCGCTCATCGCGGCATGACCGGCGGGTACCGGCACGCCGTACTTCGCGAGCAATTCCTTGGCCTGATATTCGTGGATATTCATGGATTCGGTTCCTGACGGGAAACGGAGAAAAAGGGTCGGGCGCCCTAAAGCATGACTCGCGCGCGATGCCAAGCTAGGCAGGCGACGCTGTGCCCGAGCTTCCGCCCCGCAAAATCATTCACGTCGACATGGACGCCTTCTACGCGTCGGTCGAACAGCGCGACGACCCGAGCTTGAAAGGCAGGCCGGTCGCGGTCGGTGGCGGCCATCGCGGCGTGGTCGCAGCGGCAAGTTACGAAGCGCGGACCTTCGGTGTGCGATCGGCAATGCCGTCGGTTACGGCCAAGCGCCGTTGCCCCGAGCTGGTGTTCGTCAAACCACGCTTCGATGTTTACCGCACAGTCAGCCAGCAGATTCGCACAATATTCGCCGACTACACCGACCTCATCGAGCCGCTATCGCTCGACGAAGCCTATCTGGACGTGACCGAGGATCGCCGCGCACTTGGCACCGCCAGGGCGATTGCCGAGGAAATCCGCGCCCGAATCAAGGCCGAGACGGGCCTAACCGCATCGGCCGGCGTCAGTTATTGCAAGTTCATCGCCAAGCTGGCGAGCGACCAGAACAAGCCCGATGGAATCTGCGTCATCCCGCCGCACAAGGGCGCTGCCTTTGTCGCCGCCCTGGCGGTGTCCCGCTTTCACGGCGTCGGGCCGGTGACGGCGCAGAAGATGGAGCGGCTTGGCATCCACACCGGTGCCGACCTGGCGCGCTGGAGCCAGCCCGAGCTAGAAGCGCATTTCGGGTCGTCGGGGCGCTGGTACTGGCGGATTGCGCGCGGCATCGACGAGCGCGAGGTCAAGCCCGACCGGCCGTACAAGTCATTGAGTGCCGAACGTACCTTCGACAGCGATTTGACCGACTCCGAGGCGCTGTCCGCCGAACTCGAACGGGTAGCCGGTTTCGCCTGGCAGCGGATTGCCCGCGCCGAGGTGACGGGGCGGACGGTCACGCTGAAGGTCAAGTTCGGCGACTTCACCAACATCACGCGATCGCAAAGCTTCCGCCAGCCGATCGCCGACGAGGCTAGCTTCCGCGCCGCCGGCCAGGCGCTGCTGGCACGGCTGTTCCCGGTTCCTAAGGGTATTCGCCTGCTTGGCCTTGGCCTGCATGCGCTGGTCGACGATGCCGAGTCCGGGCCGCGTCAGCTCGGACTGGAGATTTGATGACAAACATGTTATAGAATCGCGTGAAGGGCCGACGCATCCAGCGCTGGCCCATTGATTGCAGGCTTAATCCGGAAACATTGGGGGAACTCGGTCGCGGGTCGTTGGGGGACGATGCGGCCATTTCGAGTTCACTACCCGCGTCCGGTTTCAGAAAGGTGACATTGATGGTAGCGAAAGCACTCAGCTTCGACGTGGGCGACTATGTTGTTTACCCCAAGCATGGCGTTGGTCGCGTCGTGGAACTGCAAAGCACCGAGATCGCCGGCACCGCGCTGGAACTCTACGTTCTGCGCTTCGAAAAGGAAAAGATGACCCTTCGCGTTCCCGTCGCCAAGGCGGATTCGGTCGGCATGCGCAAGCTGTCGAGCGACAAGGCGATGAAGGATGCACTGGAAACCCTGAAGGGCAAGCCCAAGGTCAAGCGCACCATGTGGTCGCGCCGTGCGCAGGAATATGAAGCGAAGATCAATTCGGGCGAACTCACGCT
>JBDTMR010000016.1:0-16519 GCA_039934175.1 Sphingomicrobium sp. | reverse complement strand
TGGCCTCGTCGATCGCGGCATCGAAATCCTTGACCCGGATCATCTGCAGCACCGGCCCGAACATCTCCTCGTCCGGTCGATCGGCAATGTCGGTGACGTCGATCAATGCTGGCGAAAGATAGGGACGCTCTTCCCATGGACGATCCAGCCGGCGGATCGGCTTGGCCCCCTTCATCAGCAATTCCATATATTGGCTCTGTAGATGATCGGCGGCGGCAAGGTCGATCACCGGGCCCATGAACGGCTGCGGATCGGCATGGGGATGATCGACGATGATCCGGTCGATCAGTTTGACGATCTCCTCGATCAGCGGACCTTCCTTGCCATCTTCGACGATCAGGCGCCGCGCTGCGGTGCAGCGCTGTCCGGCGGAAAGGAACGCCGATTGGACGACGATGGTGGCCGCTGCCTGAATGTCAGGCGCGTTCCAGACCACCAGCGGGTTGTTGCCGCCCAGTTCCAGGGCGAGCATCTTGTGCGGCATTTCGGCGAACTGGCGGTGAAGCGACATGCCAGCGCGGGCGGAACCGGTGAAGAGGAGGCCGTCGATCCCGTCCTGGCTAGCGAGCGCGCGACCTTCGTCGGGGCCGCCGATCAGCAAGCGAATAACACCTTCGGGAACGCCCGCGGCATGGAAGCATTCGACCAGCATCGCACCGGTTGCGGGAGTTTTTTCCGACGGCTTGAATACGACGGCATTGCCAGCGATCAGTGCCGGGACAATGTGACCGTTGGGCAAGTGGGCCGGGAAATTATAGGGACCGAGCACGGCCATGACGCCGTGGGGCTTATGACGAACCGCCACCTTGTTGCCGAGTGCGGCTTCGAGTTTCCGCGTCGGAGTACGTTCGAGATAGGCGTTGGCGCTTATTTCGACCTTATTGATGACCGCAGTGACTTCGGTCCGCGCTTCCCAGAACGGTTTGCCGGTTTCGCGGGCAATCAGATCGGCGAAATTCTGTTCGCGGGCACGCACCTCGTTGGCAAAGCGGCGCATCGTTTCGATTCGATAGGATAGGCTGTGCGCGGCCCATTCGACCCACGAAGTGCGCGCAATCGCCACTTCCGCCGCGGCATCGCCGACATCGCCGCTCCAGATTTCCGCGCCCGTTGCGGGTTCGGTCGAAATAATTCTGTTGCTCAATGAAAACTCCGGCCCCGGAACAGTCGGCGCCTCATGCCCCGTGGCGCTGCCAAGCGCAAGGCGGTGTCATGACGTCACCCCGTTCATTGCGTCGCCCATGCGCCGGATCGCCGCGATCTTTGCCTCGAAGGCGCTCCAATCGTCGTGGTCGGCGATAGTCGCCCAGATCGCCTCGACCTCGTCGATCGCCATCGAGCAGGGTCCGTCGTCGTTCCAATAATCATGAGAGAGGGCGGCTGCGGCGGGATTCCGCCCATGAAGGGCATTGCGAAGCGGGTCGAAAATCTCATCCGAATAAAGCGCGTGATCAGGATCTCTGCCACCGCGCCAATCGAAGAAGAATCGGTCGATCGTCATCAATCGGGTGCGCAGCGCGGCCAGGATCGCTGACGCAAGCGGCAGGTCGTTGGCGGTCGGTGCGATCCCCAACCGTCGGACCAGAGCCGCTACCAGGGCATCCTGAAATGACATTCCCCATCGTTCGAGCTCCGCGTCCAACGGTTCGCGATCGGCAATCAGCGACAGGCAGCCGGCCAATTGAGCGAGGTCCCAATGGATCGCTTCGGGCTGAACGCCAAACGCATAGAGCGCGTTGTGGTCGAAATAGGCGGCGACGAAATTCTCGTCCCAGACGGTCGCGAAACGCCATGGCCCGTAATCGAAGCTCTCCCCGGTGACATTGATATTGTCGCTGTTGAGTACGCCGTGGACGAAACCCGCCGCCAGATACGATGCCGCGAGGGTCGCCGTTGCCGCGCTGGCGAGGACGAAAAGCCGATAGGCGTTCGCCGAATCGTCGTATCCCGCCTTTTCGCCGTAAAGGTTGGCCAGCGTGTAACGGGTCAGCGCTGCGATGGCGGCACGGTCGTCGAGGAAGGCGAGGCGCTGGAAACTGCCGATTCGAATGTGACCATGACCAAGGCGGGTCAGCACAGCCGAACGGGTCGGCGAGGGTTCGTCGTTGCGTTGCAGTTGCTCGCCGGTTTCGAACAAGGCGAATGTCTTCGACGTATTGACGCCCAAAGCTTCGAGCATCTCGGTCGCAAGCACCTCGCGAATGCCGCCTTTCAGGGTCAGGCGGCCATCGCCGGAACGGCTGTGCGGTGTCCGGCCGCCGCCCTTGGTAGCAAGGTCGAGCAAGCGGCCATCGCCATCGCGAAGCTGCGCATACAGGAAGCCGCGACCGTCGCCGATGTCGGGATTGTACACGCGGAACTGATGGCCGTGGTACCGAAGCGCCAAGGGTTGCGGCAAATTGTCGGGCATTGGTTCGAAGCGCTGGAAGTGGCGTTCCCACCCCTCTGCATCCATCGACAGGCCGACCCTGTCCGACCAGCGCCGGTTCAGAAACCGAGGAATCGCAGCCGGAAATTTCGCGGGTTCGACCGGGTCGTAGAAGTCGGGGCCGAGTTCGAGGATGCGCGGATCGGGCAAATATCGGGTCATTGACACCTCTACTGGAACAGTCGGCGCGGTTCGGCTAGGCCTGCCAGCGATGACGGCGCCAACAACATGGACCGATCGCTACTGGAACAGCAGCGACGGCCTCAAGCTTCACTATCGCGATTATGACGGTCCGCACGATCGGCCGCCGATCCTGTGCCTGCCCGGTCTGACCCGAAACGCCCGCGATTTCGAACCCGTCGCCGAGCATTTCGCCGGTGACTGGCGCGTAATTGCGGTTGATTTCCGCGGACGCGGAGGCAGCGATTTCGACCCATCTCCGGCAAACTATAAGCCGTCGACGTACGCGTCCGATGTGCTCAAGTTGCTCGACCAACTGGGAATTGCAGATGCGGTCTTCGCCGGAACGTCGTTGGGCGGACTGGTGACGATGCTGATGGCCTGGACCGATGTGGAACGGATTGCCGGTGCCTTGCTGAACGA
This sequence comes from Sphingomicrobium sp., assembly GCA_039934175.1. Classification (GTDB taxonomy): domain Bacteria; phylum Pseudomonadota; class Alphaproteobacteria; order Sphingomonadales; family Sphingomonadaceae; genus Sphingomicrobium. The sequence continues at coordinate 13,488 of JBDTMR010000016.1, read as the reverse complement.
TATCGGCCCGGTGATCGATCCGGCAGGGATCAAACGGATCGCGTCTTACGTCGGAAAGCAGTCCGAGTTTACCGCATGGGATGAGGCCAGGGTCGAACTGGCCGCTCGCAATGCCGACCTGTATCCGGATTTCGACGATGCATCTTGGGATCGATATGTACGCCGGATCATGGTCGAACGCGGCGGGAAGATCGTTTTCGATTACGACATGGCGATTTCCCAGACTTTCGCACCGCCAGCCGATGCTCCGCCGACCGATGCTTGGCCGTTGTTCGAAGCTTTGGATGGCCGACCGGTCACCATCTTGCGCGGCGCCTTGTCAGACTTGCTTTCCGCCGGGATCGCCGAAGAGATGGCGGCACGTCACAGCGATTGCGAACTCGTGACGATTCCGCGCGTAGGCCATACGCCAATCCTCGATGAACCGGAGAGTGTCGCTGCGATCGGACGCTTGCTCAGCCGGGTGATCGCGCGCGACGCATAAAAAAGGGGCAGCCGAGGCCGCCCCTTTTCCGTTTGGCTCTTGCGGTCGCTTAGAAGCGAACGCCGAAACCGAGACGGGTCTGCCAAAGATCGGCGCCCGAACCGTAGTTGTAATAGAGCTGCTCAAGCTTGCCGTAGCCCTTGCCAAACGCAACTTCGCCGCCGACGCCGACCTTGAAGCCGTCAATGGTCACGCCGTAGCCACGCAGGTTGGTGTAACCGCCGGTTGCATAAAGCAGGCCGTTGGCGCCGACCTTCGCACCAGCGCGGGCGGTGAGGCCGAGTTCGCGGGTGATGCTCTTGGCGTCCTGGATTTCGGCAGTCACGCCGACAACTGCGCCACCGGCGTCGAAGTCGTAGCCAGCTTCGAGGCCGTACGAAAACGTGTCGAAGCCGACGACGTTGTCGTTAAAGAAACCGACGTTGGCGCCGATGCGCGGACCGGTGAAGGTCGAACCAGCATCCTGGGCCATTGCGGGCGCGGCAACGAAAGCGGTCGCGGCGAGCGCGATCGAAAGAATCTTCTTCACAGATATACCTCATTACATGGGAGATTTAGCAACCACAGGACGTGGCGTGCTGCGGTGCACATAGGAATCAGTTTGACTTTCGTAAACTGCCGCTCGTCGAAATGTTATGGCTGTGTTGCACGCACAACACAATCAGGATTGGCTAATATTTGCCAGTTTCTGGAGCGCGACCGGATTGGTCTCGTCGAATGCGATCGTCCCTGCAAAGCTACCGTCCCGGTTGAACAGGAGTACCTGTGCGCTGTGATCGACCGAGTAGCCACCAAATTTGTCGGGCACTTTTTCCGAATAGATTCCGAAACTTTCCTTAACCGAATGGATCTCTGCCAATGATCCGGAGAGGGCGATCAGCGGCGTCGAGAACAGCTTCGCGTAGCGCGCCATTTCTTCAGGCTTGTCGCGTTCCGGATCGACCGAGACGAAAACGATGTCGAAAGCATCCTCACCCCGTCCCAACTCTTTGCGCAGCTTGGCGAGGCGGGCGAGAGTGGTGGGGCAAACGTCGGGACAATGAGTAAAGCCGAAAAAGATGGCATGGGGCCGGCCGGCAAGCCGTTCGCTCGAGAAGCGCGATCCATCCGAGTCGGTCAGGGTAAAGGGTGCCCCGACTTTGACCTGCGCAGGGGCTGTTGAAACCGAGGATTGGCGCAACAAGACGAATGCCATGCCGCCGATCACTGCAAGACCAACCAGGGCCCAGAGAATTAGCCGTATCGCTCGGAGATTCACATTGCCTCCACCGGCGCGTCGGGCGCCTTGATCGGGGCCGTGATCGTCATGTTGCCAGACCGTTCGAAAGAGATGGTCAGTTGAACTGGCTTGCCGGGTTGCAGTGCGCCCGTCGATCCCATCAGCATCACGTGAAGCCCGCCGCGCTCGAAGACGATGTCGCCGCCGGCGGGAATGTCGACGGCTTCGACGGCGCGCATCCGCGTGATGGAGCCGTCGCGGGTGGTTTCATGCATTGACGCTTCACCGATCGAGGGCGTTTCGACGGAAAGCAGACGGTCGCCGCCGCCTTCGTTATGTATCGTGAAATAGGCTGCGCCTCCCGTGGGCGTAGCGATGATGACCGGATCGGTAATTTCGATCTGCGGTGCTTTCGGAGTGCAAGCCGTCACGATCGTCAGGACTACGAGCGAAGCGAATGCGCGCATGTCTCTCCCTTTCGTCCGCGCCTCTAGCCGTGCCGGGCCAAGCGGGAAAGTCTCTAGCCAAGTTTGTGCGCAATTTCCGTCGGCGAGTAGCCGTCGCGGACCGCGATGAACAAGGTGTCGTCACCGGCGATTGTACCGGCAATTCCCTCGACCGCCGCGTCGTCGAGTGCCGCGCCGACGACATGGGCAGAGCCCGGGCGGGTGCGCATGATGAGCAAATTGCCCGCCGGTTCGACCGATAGCCGCCATTCGCCGAGGATTCGGCCGAGCACCGGATCGCCGGGTGAGTCGGGAAGGAGGTAGGCGGGGCGGCCATCGCGCTTGCCGCGGGTGGCGCCGAGCGCTTCAAGATCGCGCGAGACGGTGGCCTGGGTCACGTCATGGCCGGCATCGCGCAGGCGTTCCGACAGGCCATCCTGGCTCGCGACATGCTCTCCGCGGATGATGGCGGCCAAAGCGGCACGGCGCGCCTCGACGCTCACGGTCGGATCCCGAGCAGCCAGGCAAGCGCGCCGCGAGCGGCGTGAAAGCGATTCTCCGCCTGTTTCCATACCCCGCTTTGCGGCCCGTCGATGACGTCTGCGGTCACTTCCTCGCCGCGGATCGCAGGGAGGCAATGCAGGAAGGCCGCGTCGGGCGCCGCTTTGTCCATCAGCCTCGAATCGACCTGATAGGGACGGAAGATCTCTTTGCGCGCCTCGGTTTCCTCGTCCTGGCCCATTGATACCCAGACGTCGGTATAGACGACGGAGGCATCGTCGACCGCCTCGGCCGCATCGCGCACCTGCGTGACACCGGGGAGGGCGGCGATGTCGGCGGACAATTCATAGCCTTCCGGGGACGCGATGCGGAAATCCGCCCCGAGCAGCGACGCGCCGACCGCGAGGCTGCGCGCCACATTATTGCCGTCGCCGATGAACGCGATCTTCGCGCCAGCGACGGTGCCGCGAAGCTGCTGAATCGTCAGTAGATCGGCCAGCGCCTGAAGCGGGTGGGCGCGGTCGGATAACATGTTGACGACCGGCGTTCCCGGAATTGCGCCGGCGAAGGTTTCGAGCAGCGCATGTTCCTTCACCCGGGCAGCGACGATCGAATGGTAGCAGGCCAGGGTGCGGGCGACGTCCTGCGGGCTCTCGCGGCTGCCGATGCCAACTTCGTCAGCACGGACGGCAATCGGGTGTCCGCCAAGCGATGCGACCGCCATTTCCATCGAATGGCGAGTGCGTGCACTTGGTTTTTCGAACAACAGTGCGACCCCCTTGCCGACGAGCGGCGTCGCGGTCGTGGTCGCCAGCGCGAGCATTTCGCCCAGCGCCTGCGCATCATGTTCGGCGATGGTCAGCAGGTTCATTGCGCGCCCTCCTTCGCGATCATCGTCCCGATGCCGCTTTCGGTCAGCATTTCGATCAACAGGCTGTGCGCGATTCGGCCGTCGAGGATGTGGGCGCTGCCGACGCCCTGCTCAACCGCCTCGACGCAGGCCGTCAGCTTGGGAATCATGCCGTCGCTCACCGATTTGCGCGTGACGATCGTGCGGGCTTCGGTGGCGGTCAGCTTGGTGATCACCGATTCCGGATCGGCCGGATCGGCGAGAAGGCCCGGTGCGGCCGTCAGGTAGACCAGCTTCTCCGCACCCATCGCCGCAGCAATCGCGCAGGCGGCGGCATCGGCGTTGATGTTGAACGGCTGGCCCGAACGGTCGGCACCTACGGTCGACACGACGGGAACCAGTTCCTCGTCGAGCAGGCGTTTCAGGATCGACGCGCGGACCATTTCGACGTCGCCGACGAAGCCGAGCGCGGGGTCGCGCTGCCGGGCGACCAACAAGCCGCCATCCTCTCCCGACACGCCGACCGCAACCGGTTCGTCATCGGTTTCGCGATTGATCTTGGCGACGAGGTCGCGATTGACCTTGCCGACCAAGGTCATCCGGACGATGTCGAGGGTGGCGGCATCGGTAACTCGAAGGCCGTCTTTGAATTTTCGTTCGATGTTGAACGCTTTCAGCGTCGCGTCGATTTGCGGTCCGCCGCCATGAACGACGACACAGCGAACGCCGACGCTGCGCAACAACAGGACATCCTGCGCCAGCGCCTGATCGAGGCGATGGTCGATGGCGTTGCCGCCCAATTTGACGACCACCGCCTTGCCGGCGAAACGGCGCACATAGGGAATGGCCTCGACGAGCAGACGTGCGGCGTCAGCGGGGGCGAGGCCGTAGAGGCGGCTGTGCTGGTTCATTGGACTTCGCTCATGATGTGACGCTGTTTTCCTTGATATAGCCGGGACCCAGATCGATCCCGATGGCGCGGGCCGACGCGATTCCGGCTCCCAAGCCGCATTCGATGCTGACTTCGGCTTGTTTCATGTGAGCAAGGACCGCCGCTTTATCGTGCGGAATTTCGACCCCGCCCTGCGCCACGCAGATGCCGCCGTACGCGACGAAGCAGTCGTCGGCGTGGAAATCGACCCCAGCCGAACCGGCCGCCGCGAGAATTCGCCCCCAATAAGGGTCGGACCCGAACCAGCTGCATTTGACGAGGTTGTTTTCGGCAATCGCCTTGGCGCAGGTACGCGCCTCGGGGCCACTCGCTGCGCCGCTGACGGTGAGCCGGACGACCTTGGTGACACCTTCTGCATCGCGCGCCATCTGCATCGTCAGGTCGAGGCACAGGTCGCGCACGGCAGCAGCAAATTCGCCCATCTCCGGTTTGCCGGCTCGACCATTGGCGAGCAGGAAGACGGTGTCATTGGTGCTGGTCGCACCGTCGACGTTGAGCGTGTTGAAGCTTTCCGCGACGGCATCGCGCAGAATCCGGGTCAGCTCCTTACTGTCGACGTCGGCATCGGTGGTAAGGAACGCAAGCATTGTCGCCATGTTGGGCGCAATCATTCCGCAGCCCTTGGCCATGCCGCCCAGCGTAAAGTTCGATCCCTTGATTACTGCTTCCTTGGGAACATGATCGGTGGTCAGGATCGCACTTGCGGCGTCACCATGACCTGCGCGCGATAGATGCGTCGCCAGCCGGTCGATCCCGGGCAGGATCTTTTCCATCGGCAATGGAAGGCCGATGATGCCGGTCGAGCAAACCAGGACGTCTTCGGCGCCGCAGCCGACCGCGTTGGCCGTCATCCGGCTCATCGCCTTGGCATTGGCGAGGCCTGCAGCACCGGTGCCGGCATTGGCATTGCCTGAATTGACGACGATCGCGGCTGCCCTTCCGCCATTGGCTGCGAGAATAGATCGCGAGTGGACGACGGGCGGGGCGACGAACTTGTTCTGCGTGAAGACACCGGCCGCGGTGACAGGGCGGCCGTCGTCGGTGGCGACAATCGCCAGGTCGCGGCGCTTGCGCTTGACGCCGACATGGCATCCGGCAGCAACGAAACCGGGGGCTGCAGTAACGCTCACGGCCACATTCCGGCAAGCGAAAGCCCGGCGCCTTCGTCGAGGCCGAACATGATATTGGCGCACTGGATCATCTGCCCGGCGGCTCCCTTTCCAAGATTGTCGATGGCGCATTGTGTGAGGATCTTGCCGGTCCGGTCGCAGCGCCGTGCGGTGAGGAAGGCCGCGTTCGTCCCCGACAGCGCCTTGGTGCCAGGCGCCTGCTCGCTGACTCGAATGAACCGTTCGCCAGCATAAGCGTCGGCAAGCACATCGAGCGGATCGCCCGATCTGGCGGTGGACCCATAAGCGGTGATGAGCAGGCCGCGATCCATCGGGACGAGATGCGGGGTGAACAGGACATTCTGGCCGAGCATCATTTGCATCTCCGCCGTGTGCCGGTGGGTCAGCAGGCCGTAGGCGGCGATACTTCCGTGCACCGAATCGAAATGGGTTTTGGAGGTCGCTGCCTTGCCTGCACCGGAAACGCCCGACATTCCGTCGACCGTGATCGTTCCCGGCTCGATCAATCCGGCATCGACCAGCGGCTTGAGTGCCAGGATCGAGGCAGTGGCGTAACATCCGGCGGAGGAGACAGCCTTGGACGTCGCAATCCGCTCGCGATGGAATTCGGGGATTCCGTAGGTGAAAGAATCGAGCAGGTCGGGCGCCTGATGCGGCTCGCCATACCACCGGGCATATTCGTCGGCACTGTCGAGACGAAAGTCCGCGCCGAGGTCGACGAACGGAACGCCCGCCTGGAGAATCTCCTGGGCAAGCTGCTGGCTCTTGCCGTGAGGGAGCGCGGCGAAAATCAGTCCGGCATCATCGAGCATTGCCGCATCGAAGCTGCGAATGACAGCATCGGGGTAAGCGAGCGCAAGCGCTGGATGGACGTCGGCGACGTCCTTGCCGGCATCGCTGTCGCCGACCAGCAGCGTCGGTCGGATTTGTGGATGCGCAGCGAGCAAGCGGAGCAATTCTCCGCCGACGTATCCGCTTGCACCGAGAATCAGGGCATTGATCATCGCGGCGAAATAGGCTGTTTGCATAATTATGCAATACATTATGCATGAATATGCATGAGCGACGAGATGTCGTCATCATCGGTCAGGTGGTGATCGGGAATGTCTGGAGGCCCGACCGGGAATCGAACCCGGGTGCAAGGATTTGCAGTCCTCTGCGTCACCACTCCGCCATCGGGCCTCGCGGGGTGCGCAGATGGAAGGCGGCCCGCCGCTTGTCAACCGAAGATCCTTCCCCATCTCTGCGTCGACTTTTCGACCGACGGCGGCCCGCGTCGCTTGGCGCGGAAGATGACGGGCGGTAAGAGCGGGCTTGAACCCTGACTGTATTACTGTCATATAACAGCTATTGTTTCGAGGACCCTGATGAGCGGCATGACGGAGGATTTTGCGGCGGCACGGCGCACGATGGTGGTCAGCCAGCTTCGCCCTGAGGGCGTGACCGACGTCGCCGTGCTTGCTGCGATGGCGAAGGTGCCGCGCGAAGATCATGTGCCCGATGTGCTGAGGCCGATGGCCTATATGGATCGTTCGCAACTGATCGACGGCGCGCCGATGATGGCCCCCGCGGAGCTCGGTCGACTTCTTTCCGAAATCGCGCCGGAGATCGGCGAGCGCGCCCTCGTCATCGGCGGCGGCGGAGAATATTCAGCAGCGATTCTTGCGTCGATTGGCCTGACCGTCGATCGCTCGGCCTCGCTCCATGAAAGGTTGACCGGCCATTACGACGTCATCCTGATCGAGGGCGCGGTGCCGGAAATTCCGGCTGCGCTGGTCGATCGGCTTTCGGGAACCGGTCGCATCGGCGCGGCCATTCTTGATCGCGGTGTCGCACGGCTGTCGATCGGTCGACGCAACGGACAGCACGTCGGCTTCCGAAGCGTCGCCGATGCCCAAGTTCCATTATTGCCCGGTTCGGTTCCCGATCCGTCGTTCCAATTCTGACGAGCTCAGGAGAGTATGTTGAAGCGCCACCTCCTTACCGGGTCGATCATTGCGGCTCTATTCTGCACCGCCGCATCGGCAGACACGCTGCGTGAAGCGCTTGCCCAGGCCTATCAAACCAACCCGACCCTGACCGGTCAGCGCGAATCGCTCAAGGTCAATGACGCCGGCGTTGCGGTGGCGCGTGCTGCCGGACGTCCTCAAGTCAGCGCCGTGGTCGGGGTCAATCGCGACCTGACCCAGTCGGGTTCGCTTCGCCGTCTCGGCAAGGGACCCTACCTGACTGGCGGTGTCGACCTGAGCTATCCATTGTTCAATGGCGGCAGCGTCCGCAATTCGGTCCAGGCCGCGAAGACTCGCGTCGACGCCGCGCGTGCAACCTTGCGCGCTGTCGAGGGCGACGTCTTCACGGAAGCCGTTGCCGCCTACATGGACGTCATTCGCGACCGTGCGATCGTCGAATTGAACCAGAATCAGGTTCGCGTCCTGAACACCAACCTGGAAGCGGCGCGTGACCGATTCGAAATCGGAGACGTGACCCGGACCGACGTTGCCCAGTCGGAGGCGCGCCTGTCGCTGTCGCGCAGCACGCTGGAAACCGCGCGCGGTCGGCTGGCCTCGAGCGAAGAGAATTATCGTCGCGTCATCGGCCAGCGTCCGGGTCAATTGACCCCACCGCCGCCGTTGCCCCCGCTTCCTGCGACTGCCGACGAAGCAGTGCGAATTGCGCTGGTCAACAACCCCGATTTCATCGCAGCCAAGCGTCAGGCCGAAGCCGCACGCTATGACGTTCGCGTTGCCGGAGCGAGCCGACTGCCGACCGTGTCGGGTGTCGTGTCGGGCGATTACGTGAATACGATCGGTGGCGACACCGGCGGACTTCCGCGCGCCGGGACGTCGACCAGTATCGGCGTTCAGGGACGGATTCCGCTTTATCAGGGCGGCCTGCCTTCGGCCCGCGTTCGCCAGAGCGAAGCGCTGGAAGGCCAGGCGCTTGAGGGCCGCGTCGCGGTCGAGCGCGCGGTGATTTCGGCGACCCGTTCGGCGTTTGCCATCTACACCGCCGCCCAGCAGGCGATTGCGGCCAACCAGATTGCGGTCAAGGCCAACGAACTGGCGCTTGAGGGGTCGCGCGCCGAAAATAGCGTCGGCACGCGAACGATCCTTGAGGTGCTCAATGCCGAGCAGGAATTGCTCAACTCGCAGGTCGCGCTCGTGACCGCACGGCGCGACGCTTACGTCGCCGGTTTCCAGTTGCTCAACGCGATGGGCCAGGCCGAAGCTGCCGACCTCGGGTTGGAGGGCGGACCGCTTTACGATCCGCTCGGCAATTATCGCCGGGTCGCGTCCGACTGGAGCGATTGGTCGGGTGAGCGCCGCATGGCCCCGGTTGCGACCAGCACCGCGACTCCAGAGGAACAGCCGCAGGACTCGCAAAACCCGCCGCGATAAGCGATAGGTCGCCCGATGCAGACCCCGCGCGAACCCTCGATGGAAGACATTCTGGCGTCGATCAAACGTGTGATCGCCGAGGAAAAGGAAGTGCGTTCGGCGATTCCGCCGTCGTCGCCGAATGAGGAGGACGTCCTCGAACTCGACGAGACGATGGAGGCGATTCCGGTCGCCGAGCCCGAGCCCGAACCCGAACCCGAGCCAGCGCCATCCGTCGACCTGGGGCCGCCGCTGATCGACGAGGATATTGCCGACGACAGCCGCGCCCGGCTTGCGGAATTATCGAATGTCGCCGCATCCGCGCCGCCACCGCCCGCGACCAACCCGCTCGAAGACATGCTCAAGGACATGCTTCGCCCGGCGCTGAAACAGTGGCTGGACGAAAATTTGCCGCGCATCGTCGACGAACATGTAAAGCGCGAAATCAGCCGGATTACCGGCAAACCTCTTTAGGGGAATTGCCCCACAATAAGCCAAATCCTTGTATAGGAATTGCCTCGCGAGGCTTCAGGCGGCTCTGACGCTGGCGCCCGCGCTGCGGGCTTGCTAGTCCTTGCCGCCATGAACCGCATCATCCTTGCCGCCAGCGTCGCGGCCGCCGCCCTCGTCCCCACCGCTGCAATGGCCCGCCCGATGACGGCGACCGACATGCACATGATGCGACGATTGGGCGCGCCCAGCGTTTCGCCCGATGGCCGCTATGCCGTTTTCAGCCTGTCGACGACCGACCTTGCTGCCAACAAGCGCAACAATGTGGTCCATTTACTCGACCTCAAGGCGAAGAATCCCGCCCCGCAGCCGCTGGCCGGAATCACCGCAAAGGCGCACGATGCGGTCTTCGGCGCCGACGGCGCGATCTGGTACCTCGCCCCGGTCGGCGAACGCGACCAGCTGTTTCGCATGACTCTTGGCGGATCGCCGGCACAGCTTTCCGATTTCGGCGCCGATGTATCGGGCTTCAAGGTCAGCCGCGACGGCAGCCGGGTCATTGTTTTCGCCGATACGCGCGATTGCCCCGACATCGGCTGCACCGCGACGACTTTCCTTGCTCCCCAAGAGGGGTCGCCGCGCGAATACGACCAGATGTTCGTTCGCCATTGGGACACGTGGGCCGAACCTGGCGTACGCTCCCGTATCTTCAGCTATGGCGTGGCTGACGGCAAGTTGACGGGTAACGGCACGCGAGTAACGGGATCGCTGGAAGGCGACACGCCGTCCAAGCCGTTCGGCGGCGGCGAGGAAGTGGATATCTCGCCCGATGGCAAGACGGTTTATTTCGCCCTTCGTGAGGCCGGACGGATCGAGCCGACCTCGACCAATCTCGACATTTTTGCAGTGCCCGCCGATGGCTCCGCGCAGCCGATCAACCTGACGCCCGGTAATGACGGCACCGACAATCTTCCGACGCTGTCGCCAGACGGCCGCAGCCTGGCCTATTTCGCGATGGCGCGCGCCGGATACGAGGCCGATCGTCAAGTGCTGATGGTCCGCGACCTCACCAGCGGAGCGACACGCGCGCTGACGGCCAATTGGGATCGCTCGGTCGGCTCGATTGCCTGGGCAACCGATGGCAAATCGATTCTGGTGACCGCCGACGATGTCATGGAAACACCGGTATTTCGCGTCGATGTTGCAAGCGGCAAGGTGACTCGCCTGACCGGCAACGGCCATGCCGGTAATGTCATTCCACTGGCCGGTGGTGGCGCGATTTTCACGCAGAACAGCGTGATGGCGCCCGACGACCTTTATCGCGTCGATGCGCGCGGCAAGACTGCGCAGCTGACCGCGGTCAACCGTAGCTTGCTGGCCGAGCTCGACCCGGTGACGTTTGAAAAATACAGCTTTGCCGGTGCGAATGGAGACAAGGTCTGGGGCTTCAAGCTGAAGCCAAAGGGCGCAACGGGCAAGCTGCCGATCGCCTTCGTCGTCCATGGCGGACCGCAGGGCAGCTTCGGCAACGGCTGGTCATATCGCTGGAATCCGCGCTTGTTCTCATCGCCGGGCTATGCCGTGGTCAGCGTCGATTTCCATGGCTCGACCGGCTATGGTCAGGCCTTCACCGATAGCATCCGCAACAATTGGGGCGGCTGGCCGCTTGAGGATTTACAGAAGGGTCTCGCCTTCGCCACGCAAAATGACGCCGGCCTGGATGCCGATAATGCCTGCGCTTTGGGTGCAAGCTACGGTGGCTACATGATGAACTGGATCGCCGGAAACTGGCCCGACCGGTTCAAATGCCTGATCCAGCATGACGGCGTTTTCGACGCCCGCGCCATGGCGTACGAGACCGAGGAATTGTGGTTCGACGAATGGGAGCATGGCGGCAAGACCTATTATGAGGATCCTGCCGCTTACGAACGCTGGAACCCGGTCAATTTCGTGAAGAACTGGAAAACCCCGATGCTGGTGATCACCGGCGAAAAGGATTTCCGCATCCCTTACACGCAAGGCCTCGCCAGCTTTACCGCACTCCAGCGCAAGGGCATCCCGTCCAAATTGCTGGTGTTCCCGGACGAAAACCACTGGGTCCTGAAGCCGAAAAATTCGATCCGCTGGTATGACGAGGTGTTCGGTTGGATGGGCCGCTGGATGGGGCCGCATCATGAGGAAGGTCGCGACTGATGTTGCAGTGCGGCGTGGCGTGCCTTAGTCGCGCCGCATGACCGAACTGGCGAAAACCTTCGAGCCCGGGCCGATCGAGGCCAAATGGTATGCGCATTGGGAAGAAGGCGGCTTGTTCCGCCCCGACCGTCCTGAAGCCATTCCCTACACGATCGTCATGCCGCCGCCGAACGTCACGGGTTCGCTCCATATCGGCCACGCGCTCGACAATACGCTGCAGGATATCTTGATCCGCCGCGCGCGGATGGAGGGCAAGGACGCGCTGTGGGTGGTCGGCACGGATCATGCCGGAATCGCGACCCAGATGGTCGTCGAACGCCAACTCGACCTCGAACATAAAAAGCGCACCGATTATACCCGCGAAGAATTCATCGAGCGCGTGTGGCAGTGGAAGGAAGAAAGCGGCGGCCAGATTACCGGCCAGCTCCGTCGCCTTGGCGCGTCATGCGACTGGGCCAATGAACGCTTCACCATGGACGAGGGCTTCTCGAAGGCGGTGCTCAAGGTCTTCGTCGAACTCTACAAGCGCAAATTGCTCTATCGCGACAAACGGCTCGTCAATTGGGACCCCAAGTTCCAGACCGCGATCAGCGACCTGGAAGTCGAGAGCCGCGAAGTGCAAGGCCACATGTGGCATTTCAAATATCCGCTCGCCGACGGTCAGACCTACCAATATGTCGAGCGCGACGAGGACGGCAACGTGCTGGTCGAGGAAACGCGCGACTATATCTCGATCGCCACGACCCGGCCGGAGACGATGCTCGGCGATGGCGCGGTCGCGGTTCATCCGGACGACAAGCGTTATGCACCGATCATCGGCAAATTCTGCGAGATTCCGGTCGGGCCGAAGGAGCATCGGCGCCTCATCCCAATCATCACCGACGATTATCCCGATCCCAAATTCGGGTCGGGCGCGGTCAAGATCACTGGCGCCCACGACCTCAACGATTATGGCGTCGCGCAGCGCAATGATATTCCGATGTACCGTCTGATGGACGAAGCGGCTGCGATGCGCACCGATGGTCCGTCCTACGCGGAATCGGCTGCGCGGGCCCGCGCGATCGCGCAGGGCGAACGCGTCAGCAGCGCGGACGTCGACGCGCTCAACCTCGTCCCGGAGGCTTATCGCGGGCTCGATCGCTATGCCGCGCGCAAGGCAGTGGTCGCCGACATCGATGCCGACGGCCTGATGATCAAGGTCGAGGACAAGATGATCATGCAGCCGTTCGGCGACCGATCGGGACTTGTGATTGAGCCGATGCTGACCGACCAATGGTATGTCGATGCCGAAACGTTGGCCAAGCCTGCGATCGATGCCGTGAAGTCCGGCGATATCGCGGTCGTTCCCGAGACGTGGAAGAAGACCTGGTTCAACTGGCTCGAGAATATCCAGCCTTGGTGCGTGTCGCGCCAATTGTGGTGGGGGCACCGCATCCCGGCCTGGTACGACGATGACGGGAAGGCGTTCGTCGCCGAGACCGAGGAAGAAGCGCAGGCCGAAGCAGGCGAGGGCGTGTCGCTGCGCCGCGACGAGGACGTCCTCGACACCTGGTTCAGCTCGGCGCTGTGGCCGTTCGCAACGCTTGGTTGGCCGGAGGAGACTCACGACCTTTCGCGCCATTACCCCAACGACGTCCTGATTTCCGGCTTCGACATCCTGTTCTTCTGGGATGCGCGCATGGCGATGCAGGGCTTCGAATTCATGAAGGAGCGTCCGTGGAAGACGCTCTATCTTCACGGGCTCGTCCGCGACGCGCAGGGCGCGAAAATGTCCAAGTCGAAGGGCAATACGGTCGACCCGCTCGGCCTGATCGACAAATACGGCGCGGACGCGCTGCGCTTCACGATGGCGGCGATGGAAAGCCAGGGCCGCGACATCAAGCTCG
>JBDTMR010000015.1:0-16826 GCA_039934175.1 Sphingomicrobium sp. | reverse complement strand
CGAGATTACCGAGAGGACCGACGCATGACCGACCAGCTGCAATCCGTGATCGAACGGGCGTGGGATGAGCGCGACACGATCGATGCCGGTAATTCCGATGTCGCCAAGGCTGTCGCCGATGCTGTAGCGATGCTTGATTCGGGACAGGCGCGGGTCGCCGAAAAGAGTACCGACGGCTGGGTCGTCAACCAGTGGCTGAAGAAAGCCGTGCTGCTCAGCTTTCGCCTCAATCCAATGACAGCGATCCCCGGTGGGCCGGGCGGTGCGCCGTGGTGGGACAAGGTCGATTCCAAATTCCTCGGTTGGGACGCCGCCAAGTTCAAGGCTGCTGGTTTTCGCGCCGTGCCCGGCGCGATCGTGCGCAAGGGCAGCTACATCGCGCCCGGCGCGGTGCTGATGCCCAGCTTCGTCAACATTGGCGCTTATGTCGGCGAAGGCACGATGGTCGACACCTGGGCGACCGTCGGTAGCTGTGCCCAGATCGGCCGCAACGTGCACATTTCCGGCGGCACCGGGATCGGCGGCGTGCTCGAACCGTTGCAGGCCGGTCCTGTCATCATCGAGGACGATTGCTTCATCGGCGCGCGCAGCGAAGTCGCCGAGGGCGTCGTGGTCGAACAGGGCGCGGTGATCAGCATGGGCGTCTTCCTTGGCGCGTCGACCAAGATCGTCGACCGGTCGACCGGTGAAGTCATCTATGGCCGGGTCCCGGCTTATTCGGTCGTCGTTCCGGGTACGCTGCCCGGCAAAGATGGCGGACCGGGCCTGGCCTGCGCCGTCATCGTCAAGCGCGTCGACGAACGGACGCGCTCCAAGACCAGCATCAACGAGCTGCTTCGCGACTAGCCCTTGGGCGCGACCTCGGACAGCAGCTGGGCGGCCTCGGTGCCGCTCCAGTCGAGGTCGCCGACGAAGCGCCAGACCTCACGTCCTTGCGCGTCGTAGAGCATGGTCGTCGGCATTACCTCGATGCCAAGCGCGCCGGTCAGCTTCATTTCCTGATCGTGGAAAGCGGCAAACCGGCCAATCTTCTTGCTCGCAAGGAAGGCGTCGACAGATTCCTTCGGCCCCATGTCCTGGCTGACCGAGATCACGGCCAGATTGCCGTCGACAACGTGCCGCTCTTCCAGTTTTTCAAGGGTCGGCAATTCCTTGACGCAGGGCGCGCACCAGCTCGCCCACAGATTGACCAGGACCGGCGTGCCCTTGAACTTGCCAAGGTCGAACGGCGTGCCGTCGGGGCTGTTGAAGGGAACGGTCGGCGCAGCGTCGCCGGCATGGCTGCGATCGACGCCCTTGCCGGGAAGCGACGGGTCGATCGAGGCATCGACGTTCGCTTCTTGAGGGGCGAGCGGCTTTTCCCTATCGCAACCGGAAAGGGCGCTTAGGGCCAGGAGACAGACGATCAGCCGCAACGATACCTCCAATGCTATGTGGGGCGGGCGCTTTGCGGGCGGCCCGGCCGCAATCATGCGCGAGATCAACGCGTCGATCTCGGTCGACAAGCGGCTATGGCGGCAGGATATCGCCGCGTCAAAGGCTCATGCGGCGATGCTTGCCAAACAGGGTATCTTGTCGCCCGCCGATGCCGCCGCGATCGATGAAGGACTGACCCGCGTCGGCAACGAGATCGCCGCCGGAAATTTGGTCGAAGACGCCGCGCTGGAAGATATTCACATGCACGTCGAACATCGGCTCGGCGAGCTGATCGGCCCGGCGGCAGGTCGACTCCACACCGCGCGATCGCGCAACGACCAGGTTGCCACGGATTTCAAATTGTTCGTCCGCGATTGCATCGACCAGAGCATCGCCGGGATCGATGCGCTCGAAGACGCCTTGCTGACGCGCGCCGATGAACATGCCGCGACCGTCATGCCCGGTTTCACCCATTTGCAATCGGGTCAGCCGGTGACGCTGGGCCACCATCTGATGGCCTATGTCGCAATGCTCGGACGCGACCGCAGCCGCTTTTCCGATGCCCGGGCACGGATGAACGAAAGTCCGCTCGGCAGCGCCGCACTGGCTGGGACCGGATTCGATCTGGATCGCGACGATACCGCCGCCGCTTTGGGGTTCGACCGCCCGACCGCGAACAGCCTGGACGCGGTCAGCGATCGCGATTTCGCGGTCGATTATCTGCACGCTGCAGCGCTCTGCTCGGTGCATCTGTCGCGCCTTGCCGAGGAAATCATCATCTGGGCGTCGCAGCCCTATGGTTTCGTTAGATTGCCCGACGCATGGTCGACGGGCAGCTCGATCATGCCCAACAAGCGCAACCCCGATGCTGCCGAGCTGGTGCGCGGCCATTCGGCGCGGATCGTCGGCGACCTCGTCGCGATGCTGGTGCTGCTCAAGGGCCTTCCATTAGCTTATGCCAAGGATCTGCAAGACGACAAGCCGCCGTTGTTCGACGCCCACGACCTGCTTGCGCTGAGCCTTGCGGCGATGGCGGGCATGGTCGCCGACCTCGAATTCGTGCCCACCAAACTTCGCGCCGCCGCTGCGGCAGGTCACGCCACCGCGACCGACCTTGCCGACTGGCTGGTCAGCCAGGCCAACGTCCCCTTCCGCGAGGCGCATCACATTGCGGGCCGCGCGGTAGCCGTTGCCGAAGCGGCGGGCAAAGCGCTCGACGAACTGACCATCGATGAGCTCACGGCGATCGATTCCCGGATCGACGCAAGAGTCCTTGCCAAATTGTCGGTGGAATCCTCGGTCGCGTCGCGCACCTCGGCTGGCGGGACGTCGCCTTTGCGGGTAGCAGAAGCGATCAAGGCTGCCCGCGCGGCCCGGGAGAAGAGAAGATGATCCGTCGTTTCGCGATCCTTGCCTTGCCACTCGCGCTGCCATTGGCGCTGGCAGCATGCGGCGACACCGCGCCGCTTCGTCCGGCGGCCGGACAGAAGATGCCGGTCAAACCGGCGATGGCGCAGGCGACCCCGACGGTTGACGACTTGCTGACCCCGCCGACCTTTGCAGCGCCCGAGCGCGTTGACGAGTTGGTCAAGAAGTCGCAGGCGCGCCAGTCCGATCGCTTCGACCTGCCACCGCCCGGCGCCGCTGCGCCGCCGGTGGCAGGAACACTGGAGACCGAGCAGGACCCCAATCGAGTGATCCCGCCGCAATGATCAAGCCCGTCCGCAAGGCCGTCTTCCCGGTCGCCGGTCTCGGCACGCGATTGCTGCCCGCGACCAAGACGATGCCCAAGGAAATGCTGACGGTCGTCGATCGTCCGCTGATCCAATATGCCGTCGACGAAGCGCGCGAGGCGGGGATCGAGCAGCTGATCTTCGTCACCGGGCGCGGCAAATCGAGCCTCGTCGACTATTTCGACATGAACTTCGAGCTGGAAGCGACGATGACCCGCACCGGAAAAGGCCTGGAGACGCTGGCCTCGTCGCGAACCGACTTTGGTGAGATCGTGTCGATCCGCCAGCAGCAGCCGCTTGGTCTAGGCCACGCCGTTTGGTGCGCCCGCCATGTCATTGGCGACGAGCCCTTCGCCGTCCTGCTTCCCGACGATTTGATGGTCGGCAAGCCCGGCGCATTGCGCCAGATGATCGACGCCTACCAGTCGATCGGCGGCAATATCGTCTGCGCCGCCGACGTGCCCGCCGACATGACAGCAAGCTATGGCATCGTCACGCCCGGCAAAATTTCGGGCAATTGCACCGAAGTGAACGGGCTGGTCGAAAAGCCCAAGCCGGCCGATGCGCCCTCCACGCTTGGCGTGATCGGACGCTATATCCTGCAGTCCGAGGTCATGCGCGCCCTCGACGCCCAGGAGCCGGGCGCCGGCGGGGAAATCCAGTTGACCGACGCCATGGCCAAGCTGATCGGGACTCAGGCCTTCCACGCGGTGACGGTGGACGCCGAGCGCTTCGACTGCGGAACGAAACTGGGCTTCGTATCGGCGAACATGATGCTTGGCATGGCGGACGCTGAAATTGGCGCGGCGTTGCGGAAGATGGTGGACGACGCGAAGTAGATTCGCGTCGTCGGTGCTGCGCTCGGTGCCTAGGGATCCAGTTCCACATCCCAATAGAGATAATCGCGCCAGCTATCGTGGAGGAAGTTGGGCGGGAAGCATTTGCCGTGGTCCTGCAATTGCCAGCTGGTCGGGCGGATCGGTTCTCGTTCGATATGCATGCCGGCCTGGCGCGGGGTGCGGCCGCCTTTGCGCAAATTGCACGGCGCACAGGCGGTCGCGACATTTTCCCACGTCGTCTTGCCGCCCTGCGCGCGCGGGATGACATGGTCGAAGGTCAATTCGCGAAGGCTTCCGCAATAGACGCAGCGGAAATGGTCGCGAAGGAACAGATTGAACCGCGTGAAGGCCGGATATTCGTTGGGGCGGACGAATTGGCGAAGCGCAATCACGCTGGGCAGCTTCAACGCCTGGCTGGGGCTGTGCACTTCGCGGTCGTAATGCGCGACCACGTCGACCCGTTCGAGGAACATCGCCTTGACCGCAGTCTGCCACGGCCACAGGCTGAGCGGATAATAAGACAATGGCGTATAATCGGCATTCAGGACCAGCGCCGGGCAGGAGTCCGGATGGCGAAGGAGATCGGGGTGGTACACGCGTGCAAAGCTCCGTCGGTTCGACCCGAATTGAAGCTCCCTCGGCCCCGTCGCACGCAAGGAGGAGAGACCGCTTCGGGTCCGCTTCCCTTGATCGCACCGCAGATGCCAACCCGCGATGACAGGATGATGAATCATTCAATGATTCCCCGTCAAGGGCCCAGTTCGCAAAAATGACAACCAGCCGCTTCGCGCCCTCGCCCACCGGGCGGCTCCATCTCGGCCACGCTTACTCCGCAGCGCTTGGTCACGATGCGGCAGAAAAGGGCGGCGGCGCGTGGCTGTTGCGGATCGAGGATCTCGATCCGGGTCGCTGTCGCAGCGATTTTGTCGACGGCATCTTCGCCGATCTCGACTGGCTCGGCCTCAGATTCGATAGCGACCCGATCTTCCAGTCGCGGCGGTCCGACGATCATGCCGCTGCATTGTCGAAGCTGAAGGCGCGAGGGCTGGTCTATCCGTGCTTTTGCACGCGGGCGGACATCGCCGCGTCGCTCGCCGCACCGCACGGCAAGGAAGGATCGGCCTACCCCGGGACCTGCCGCGCATTGCCCGACGACCCGCTTCGGCGCGCGACCACGCCGCACAGCTGGCGGCTGGATCACGCCAAGGCCATTGCCGAGGTTGGCCTGCCCGCCTGGCAGGAGGCGGATGGAATAGGGCGACAATCTTGCGCTGCAGATTTTGACGACATCATCCTGGCCCGCAAGGATGCGCCGTCATCTTACCATCTCGCCTGCGTCGTCGACGATGCGGCAAGCGGGGTCGATCTCGTCATTCGCGGCGCGGATTTGCGTCCGTCAACCCCGGTGCAGCGCTTGCTTCAGCGCTTGCTCGACCTGCCGGAACCGACCTACTTCCACCACCCCCTCGTCATCCACGACGACGGTCGCCGTCTGGCCAAGCGCGATCTTGCCCCGACACTCCTGGCGATGCGCGAACACGGCGTCGATGGGCGGGCGTTGGCGGAACGATTGCGCCACGGGGAACTGCCCCTAGGATTCCGGTTGTCGCCCCCCTAAATACGGTCCATGAACATCCTCCTCATCCTCGCACTGGTCGCCGCCATGGGCGCGACAGCCTATGTCCTCGTTCGCGGCATCCTGGCGATGGCCAACGGCAAGGACGTGTCGGGCGAAGTCCAGCAACGCTACATGCGCAAACGCGTGCTCTATCAGGGCATCGCCATCATGCTGGTCGCGGTCATCCTGCTGATTGCCGGACGGGGCTGACCTTTGGTCAAGCTCAACCGGATTTACACGCGCACCGGCGATGCCGGGACCGCCGGGCTGGTCGACGGCAGCCGAGTCAGCAAGTCGTCGCTTCGAATGATCGCGATCGGCGAGGTCGATGAGGCTAACAGCGCCATCGGCGTCGCCATCGCCGCTCTGGACGACGAGCAGGATGTCCTGGCCGCGCGCTTGCGCCGGATCCAGAACGAGATGTTCGACCTTGGCGCCGACCTTGCCACCCCGGACGGGATCGGCGGCGCGCTTCGGATTACGGCCGGCCAGGTGGCGAAGATCGAACAGGGCATCGACGTCATGAACGCCGAGCTTGCGCCGCTGACCAGCTTCATCCTTCCGGGCGGATCGGCGTCGGTCGCCGCGCTTCACCTCGCCCGCGCCATCGTTCGGCGGGCGGAGCGGGCGACGGTGGCCTTGAACGAGGCCGAGCCGGTCAATCCGCACGCGATCGCTTATCTCAATCGGCTGTCCGACCATCTTTTCGTCAGCGCCCGTCACGTCGCGATGGACGGAGAAGGCGGCGACGTATTGTGGCAACCGGGTGCAACCCGAGACTGAAGGCAACCCATTTGCGGCTCGATGGTTATCCTGCACTAAGGGGAGTGAATTGGCGCGCAGCGATGAGCAGAGTTCGACCGGCCTGGCCGCACGATATCGTGCGACCCGAAGCCTGACGCTCGATCTGGCCGCACCGCTCAGCGACGCCGACGCGACGATCCAGCCACACCCCGATGCCAGCCCCGCCAAATGGCATCTTGCGCACACGACGTGGTTTTTCGAAACCTTCGTGCTTCGTGACCATGTCCCCGGTTACTCGCTTCACGACGATCGCTACGCCTTCCTGTTCAACAGCTATTATAATGGTGAGGGCGAGCGCCATGCCCGGCCGCGGCGAGGGATGATCAGTCGCCCCAGCCTCGACGAAATTCTCGAATGGCGGCGCGTCGTCGATGGCGCGGTCGCGCAAGCGATCCCGGATTTGCCCGCCGAGGCGTTGACCCTCGTCGACCTCGGGATCGAGCACGAACAGCAGCATCAGGAGCTGTTCCTGACCGACCTGCTGGCGACCTTTGCCGAGAACCCGATCGCGCCAGCGTATGGCGCGCTCGATCCGGCGCCCTGTTATGCCACCGAGCCGCTGCAATTCCACCGCGGCCGCGACGGGCTGGTCGAGATTGGCGCAGGCCCCGACGCGCGCTTTTCCTACGATTGCGAGACCCCGCGCCACCGCGCCTTGCTCCATCCGCACAGCATCGCCCAGCGCTGTGTCACCAATGGCGAATGGCAGGAATTCATCGCTGACGGCGGTTATGACCGCCCGGACCTTTGGCTCAGCGAGGGCTGGGACTGGCGGCAGAGCGAAAAGATTTCGCGCCCGCTGTACTGGAACGACGACAATCGTTCCTCCTTCACGTTGGCCGGTCGTCGTGACCTCGACAGCGCCGCACCGGTCGCCCATGTCAGCTATTACGAAGCCGATGCTTATGCTCGCTGGGCCGGTGCGCGATTGCCAAGGGAAGCCGAATGGGAAGATTTCTTTGCCTCCGCCGACCCCAATCTGGGCAACCAGCTCGACCGTGCCGGGCCGGTCCTTCCCAAGCCCGGCGGCGGGCCCTTCGGCGATGTCTGGCAATGGACCCAGTCGGCCTATCTGCCCTACCCAGGTTTCAGGCCGGAGGAGGGAACCGTCGGTGAATATAATGGCAAATTCATGTGCGGGCAGTTCGTCCTGAAGGGGGCGAGTTGTGCCACCCCGCGCGGTCACAGCCGAGCCACTTGTCGCAATTTCTTTCCGCCGGCGGCGCGCTGGCAGTTCACCGGAGTGAGACTTGCCAGAGACTGCTGACGCGACGGTTCAGGCCGTCAAGGCCGATCCCGCCTTCCGAAGCGACGTCCTGAGTGGCCTCGCCGAACCGATCCCGTCGATCCCGGCGCGCTGGCTCTACGACCGGCGCGGCAGCGAACTGTTCGACGACATCACCCGGCTGCCCTCTTATTATCCGACCCGGACCGAAACCGCATTGCTCGAGGACATCCTCCGCGACGTGGCGGTCCTGACCGGGACCGGCGGCGCGGTCATCGAATTCGGCGCCGGATCGCAAACCAAGACGCCCTTGCTGCTCGATGCGGTCAAGCCCAAAGCGTTCGTCCCGATCGACATCAGCGGCGAATATCTCGAAGACAATGCGGCGGCAGTCGACGCCGACCACGACGCCGTCCACGTCTTTCCGGTGGTCGCGGATTTCACCAAGCACGTCGATTTACCCGCAGAAATCGACGGACTCGACCGGCTCGGCTTCTTTCCCGGATCGACGATCGGCAATTTCGTGCCGCGCAGCGCGACCGACCTGCTTCGCCACTTTCGTGATATCCTTGGCACCGGATCGAAGCTGTTGATCGGCATGGACCGGATTAAGCCGGTCGATCGGCTCGTCGCGGCCTATGACGACCCCGAAGGCGTCACGTCCGCCTTCAATCGCAACCTGCTCACCCGCATCAACCGCGAACTCGGCGCCGACATCCCCGAAGACGCCTTCGTTCACGAAGCGCGCTGGAACGACATGCTGGGGCGGATCGAGATGCATCTGGTCGCCACCCGCGACGTCGAATTCACCATCGAGGGCCGAAGGTTCGCCTTCGCCAAGGGCGCGACCATCCATACCGAGAACAGCCACAAGTACGGGCCGCGCGGTGCGCGTTTGCTGCTTCTTGCCGGCGACTGGACTCCGCTCAAGGAGTGGCTTGCCCCGAATGACGATTTCGCGGTCATCCTGGCGGAAGCGCAACCCAATCGTTTCGCCCCCTGATTGAAGCGCGCCCAAAGGGCGGCTAAGCGTGCGCCATGATTACACTCTTCCAGATCATCTTCTACCTGCTCAACATCCTGAGCTTCCTCGTCATTGGCTCGGCGATCCTGAGCCTGCTGTTCGCCTTCAACGTGCTGAACTATTCGAACCGCGGGCTATTCGCTTTCAACGAGAGTCTGCAGCGCCTGCTTGATCCGCTCTATCGCCCGTTCCGCCGCCTGCTTCCGGCAGCGGGCGGCGTCGACTGGTCGCCCTTTCTGCTGCTGATCACGATCGGAATCGTCAAGATCATCCTCAGCGGCATCGTGTCGGGCATCTGAGGCGATGACCGCCCGAACGATCGACGGGAAGGCGGCCGCAGCCGCCCTGCGCGCGCGCATCGCGGACGAGGTCGCCGCCTTCCGCGAGACCGTCGGTAGGGCACCCGGACTAGCCGTCGTGCTGGTCGGGGACGATCCCGCTTCGAGGGTCTATGTCCGCTCGAAGGGCAAGGCGACCGCCGAAGCCGGAATGGTCGGCATCGAGCACAAGTTGGCCGACACCGTCGCGGAAGAAGAATTGCTGGCACTGGTCGATCGGTTGAATGCCGACCCGCAGGTAGATGGCATCTTGATCCAGTTACCGCTTCCGTCGCAGATCAATGCCAACAAGGTGCTGACCCGGATCGATCCCGACAAGGATGTCGATGGCTTTCATCCCGTCAACGCCGGTCGTCTCGCGATCGGCCTCCACGGGTTCGTGCCCTGCACCCCGCTAGGTTGTCTCAAGTTGCTCCGCGCCGAACTTGGTGACCTGACCGGCAAGAATGCCGTTGTCATCGGCCGTTCGAATATCGTCGGCAAGCCAATGGCGCTGCTGCTGCTTGGTGACAGTTGCACGGTGACGGTGGCGCACAGTCGGACCACCGATCTGCCGGGCCTGGTTCGCACTGCCGACATCGTCGTTGCCGCGGTCGGCCGACCGGAAATGATCAAGGGCGACTGGCTCAAGCCCGGCGCGACCGTCATCGATGTCGGAATCAACCGGATTGCCGATCCGCACGGCGGGAAGGGGCGACTGGTTGGCGACGTCGACTTTGCATCCGCCAGCCAGGTCGCGGGCGCAATCACCCCGGTCCCCGGCGGGGTCGGGCCGATGACCATCGCCTGCCTGATCCGAAACACGTTCGTCTCGGCCGCGCGTCGCGACAATTATGCTTATGAGAAGGGCCTATGATCCTTGCCATCCTCCTCGCCGCCGCCGCACCGGCGCCGATGTCGGCCATCGACGCCGAACGCGCCTTTGCCGCCGATGCACAGCGCACCGGACAGTGGACCGCCTTTCGCAAATGGTCCGCGCCCAGGGCAATGATGTTCGTTCCCGCTCCGACCAACGCCCACCAATTCCTGTCGCCGCGTAAGGACCCGCCACAATCTGTGTTCTGGTGGCCCGGCCGAAGCTACGTCAGCTGCGACGGGAACCTGGCAATCAATACCGGTCCCTGGGTGCGCGGCTACGGCAAGACCATCGGCTATTTCACCACGGTCTGGGCGCGTCAGTCCGACGGCGGTTGGAAATGGGTGTACGACGGCGGCGACGAGTTAGAGTTCGCGCGCGACGAAGGCGGCGACATCAAGCAGGTCAACGCGTCCTGCGCGACCCCGGCACCGCCCCACCCGGCCGTCGAAACATTTGGCGGAGACGCGGTCACGCAGGATGGCGGCAGCCGTGACGGCAGCCTGCGTTATTTCTGGCAGGTCGCACCCGACGGCAAACGCGAATTCCACGCATGGCTGTGGGACGGCGCGAAGATGCAGCCGGTGATCGTCGACAAGATCGCCGCGCCGCAATGATCGAACTGTTCACCACGGCCTTTCTGACGCTTGCGGTGATCGTCGATCCGCCAGGATGTGCGCCGATTTTCGCGTCGCTGACCGCCGGAACCGATCAAGCGCATCGCCGCCGAATGGCGATCCGTTCGTGCGTCGTGGCGTGGTTCATCCTTGTCTTTTTCGCGCTGCTTGGGGAACAATTGCTCAAGCATATGGGAATTTCGCTGAGCGCCTTCCGACTGGCTGGCGGAATCATGCTCTTCATCATCGCGCTGGAAATGGTGTTCGAGAAGCGCACCGAACGCCGCGAAGAGCGTGCCGAGGAAATCATGGGAACGCCCGAGGGCGAAGACATCAGCGTCTTTCCGATGGCGATTCCGATGATCGCCGGGCCGGGCTCGATTGCGTCGATCATGTTGCTCAACGCCCGCGCCGACGGGGTCGAGCAATCGTTGATCGTGCTCGGCGCGATGACACTGGTGATCGTGCTGACGATGATCGCGTTGCTCGCCGCAGGGCCGTTGATGCGCTTCGTTGGCGCCAAGGTCGAAGCGATGATCACCCGGATCCTTGGCGTCATCCTCGCCGCGCTCGCGACCCAGTTCGTGCTCGATGGACTGGAACGCAGCCTGCCGGGCCTCGCCCGCTAGCTCAGCCTTTCACCCGCCACAGTTTGAGCGGCGATCCTTTCGGCAGTGCGACCGGCTCGAGCCACGCCGGGACCTGGTCCTTTTCGATCTGGGCGTAAAAGCCCTTCGGCGCTTCGGATTCGAACACGGTTGCCTGGCTCATCATCGGACAGGTCATCAAAAAATCGGCGTGATATTTGCCGAGGATCGCATGGGCCTCGTCGGCGGTGCCGCGAAACAACTTCATCGAATCAACGATCGCTTCGCCGTTGCGATGATAGGGACCGGCAATCGCTCGGTGATGAGTAATCGTGATCAGCCGCGGCGACAGGTCGGCGAAGGTGAAGATGGTCGCCGGAGGAATCTTCTGAAGCGGTGCCATCGCCGCCAATGTCGGGCAGCGTCGGTTCGCCTTGGCAACCATTTTGTCTTTCGCATTGTCGGGCTTTTCCGGCGCAATGGCGTCGATCGCCAGCGGCGCGAGCGCGCCAAGCGCCATCAGCACCACCACGGCCACGCCGAGCGTCCGCACCAGCATGAAGCGCGATCGGTTGACCATCGGAACGGCAACCACGATCAATGCGATCGCGCCTGGTATGCTCATCAGCTGCGCGGCGGGGCCGGTCCTGCTCTGCCAGAACAGCAATGCGGTGGCCGCGATCCCGGGCAGCGCCGCGCCGATCGTCCGGCGCAGGCGTTCGGCATCCTTGCGGACCGTCCAGCCGAGCAACGTCCACCCTGCGATTGACGCGACCGGCAAAGCCAGGATCAGCACCGCAAAGCGCCAACCGTGTTTGGTGATCGGCCGCGCTTCGCGGACATGGCTGAGCCATAAACGGTTGGTCTCTTCCGACACGCCTTCCAGACGCGTCAAACAATGGGGCCAGGCAAGCCCGTGGAATCCGGCGACGACCAGTCCCGCGATGGCTGCTGCCCCAAGCCGCATTTTCCAGCTTCCCGGCGACCACCACGCCAGCGCCAGCAACAGGCCGCCGCCGAGCAACGCATCGCTGAGCCAGACCGGAGAAAGCGCATCGCAGACCGCCGCCCGGTTGGCTTCCGAAGCAAAGAGGAGGAACCCAAGCGCCGTCCCACCCGCCAATGACGCGGCATAAGTCGCGAGGCGCCGACGCTCCTGCGCATCGACAATCCAGAAGAAAACCATCGTTGCTGCGCTGACGACGATGTAAATCATCATCTCCAGCCCAATCGACAACGAACAAGCAGTCGCGATTCCCAGGATCGCGCCACCGCGCGCTTTTTTGGGGTCGGCGATCCCGGCGATACCCAAGGCCAGCAGTGCCAATTGCCAGCCATGGTGATCGATCCGGGTCGGGGCGAATTGCGCAAACCCGGCAGCCGCAAAGAACAGGCAGGGAATGATCAACGGCCAGGCGCGCGGATGGACCAGGCGGCGAACGGTCAGCGCCATCGATGCCATCAGCAGCAGGAGCGGCAGGAGCGGCGCAATCGCAATTGCGAATTGCTCGGCGTGCGGCCCTGTCATGAACAGGCGGCCGATCAGCATCAGACCGGCAATCGGCAAGTCGACGAAGCGCGACCAGTGGATGTTCGCGCCTTCGGGCCAGTCGAGCTTATACTGGCGCAGGTCGTACCAACCCTGCCCCCCGTTGAGCCAGGCGCGAACCTGGCTCATCCGCATATTGTCGTCGGTGTCGTTAAGGACGAATCCCTGGATATTGGCCCAACGCGAATAGAGCAGCCAGGCACACAGGCCGAGCCATGCCGCGACGATCAGCCAGCGCCAGTGCCGGTCGACAAAATTGAGGCCGCGCTCGATCACATCCATGTCCTTGCACAATATTACGTTTCGCGCTCTAGCTGACCGAACGATAGGGGCAAGCGGGAATAATATCCGGGACGTGCCTTGCTTTGGTCGGCGACGCAAACGCCTTGCAAAAATCAGAGTGCGCCTTAACCCGCTGAAATAGTGATGATCCAAACCACATTCGAACGACTTCCGACTGCTTTGAGGACGACCGTTTCGCAAATGCTCCGCTATGGTCTGGCAGGCGGACTGATCACGGTATTCGTCGCATTGAGTTACTGGGTGCTGGCCGAATTCGGCCGCGTCGACCCCATGATCAGCCTTGCTGTCGTATTCGTTATTTTCTCATTCGTTAGTTATGGCATTCACGGTGCCTTCAGTTTCCGCGGCTACGGCGCGCGGGATAGAGGTCAAGTTCGGATGGCGCGGTTCATGACGGTGAACATCATCGGTTTTCTGGCCAACCAATTTTTCGTTTGGCTGCTTGTGAAGCAAATGGGTGGAGCGACTTGGTGGCCGACGATTCCAATCATCCTTGTGACTCCGTTGCTGACGTTCTCATTACATCGCCGGTGGGTATTCGCGTGAGTGCCATCGAACTTTCGATCATCGTCCCCGTCATGAACGAGGAGGAAACCGTATCTACATGCGTCGAGCGTGTTACGGCGGTCCTGGAAGGACTTGACGATCCGGTAGCGAAAAGCTTTGAGATTCTCTTCATCGA
The DNA here is from genome assembly GCA_039934175.1 of Sphingomicrobium sp. GTDB lineage: Bacteria > Pseudomonadota > Alphaproteobacteria > Sphingomonadales > Sphingomonadaceae > Sphingomicrobium. Next base: position 3,235 of record JBDTMR010000015.1, on the reverse strand, counting down.
CGATGGCAGTACGGACCGGACGCTTGACGTCATTCGTGCCGCAAGTCGTGCCAACAGCCGCGTCAGGGCGATTTCTTTTTCGCGAAACTTCGGCAAGGAAGCGGCACTTAGCGCCGGGCTCGACTATGCCCTCGGCAACGCCGTCGTTCCGATGGACGCCGACCTTCAAGATCCCCCAGAAGCGCTTTCGGATATGGTGGCAAAGTGGCGCGAAGGCTTCGAAGTTGTTTATGGCGTGCGTGACAATCGCGAGAGTGACAGTCTCCCCAAAAGGCTCACGGCCGATTTATATTACCGGGCTCACAATCGGTTGAGCAACGACAAGATTCCCGAACATGCGGGGGACTATCGCCTGCTTGATCGCCGGGTGGTCGATGTCATTCGTTCGATGCCGGAACGCAACCGCTTCATGAAAGGGATGTTTTCGTGGGCGGGGTTCAAGTCGACGGCGATCACTTATCATCGGGTCGAACGGAAGGCGGGAACGACCAAATTCAAATATTGGAGGCTCTGGACGCTTGCCATCGACGGGATCACTTCCTCTTCGACCGTCCCGCTGCGAGTTTGGAGTTACCTTGGCGGGCTGGTTGCACTGACGGCCATGTTGTATGCGGCGATCATCGTCCTTCGCACCCTGGTTTCAGGTATCGACGTTCCAGGTTACGCCTCCATGATGGTTGCCATCCTGTTTCTTGGCGGTCTTCAGCTGCTGAGCTTAGGGGTCCTTGGGGAATATGTCGGGCGCATATTAATCGAAACGAAAAGAAGGCCACTCTACGTAGTGCGCGAAAGGATTGGCGATGACGGCATTGGCGAGTGATGCGCGACCAGGGCAAGGCGATGTCGCTTTCCAGCGTGCTTTGTATGAAGATGGCAACGCCACGCGGCGCGGACTCCATCGCGCGCGCCGGGACTGGGTACTCGATCAGGCTATCTCGAACAGCATCAAAGGCAGCCGCGTCCTGGAAGTCGGTGTTGGTTGCGGCGTTTTCACGGAATCGTTGAGCGAGGCGTCACGCAAAGTCGACGCGGTCGACATCAACCGGGCGTTCCTCGAAAATGTCGAAGGATTGGAAGGGGTCGCGATCTACCTCAAGGACGCCACAAAGCCGCTGGAGATCGGATCCCATGACCTGGCGATCTGCTCCGAAGTGCTCGAGCATGTGCCCCCCTCCAGCTCGCGAGCGATGCTCAAGAGTATCTATGATTCGTTGCGACCGGGCGGAGCGTTGGTGCTGACGACACCACAGCGTTTTTCCACCGTCGAATTGATGGCGCGCTTGTTCAAGTTTCCGTTTATATTGGCATTGGCCCGCAAGCTTTATGGGTCCGCTGAGGAACTCGGACACGTCAATTTGCTGACCGCGAACGAAGCCAGGCGTCAGATTGCCGACGTGGGTTTTGTCGTCGAACGCGAGCATCGTTTCGGCTTCTATTTCCCGATGATGGCAGAATTTGGCGGTTCTGCGGGCGCAGCTAGCCTGCGCGGAATCGAAAAACTGTTGCGTCCCCTGCCGATCTTGCGCGGCCTTCTCTGGACACAAGGTTGGGTGCTTCGCCGCCCCAGTTGATTTCCGGTTCGCCAATCTCGCCAAGCAATCGCGGCCCGAAGAAATTGCAATCTCCTTGGCGATACGGCCGACAAGGGAGAACGGATCGAAGGGTACCAGTCAGCGGACTTAGCGCGAGAAATCAAGGCCGCTCATGCTCCTTGTCGCGCGCGTAAAGTCGCGAACCGCCGTCTTCATGAATCATTCGATAGCCAGCAAAAGCGCTTGGATCGTGGGACGGCATGTCGATAGTCCACACGTAACTGATCACATCGCGATTGATTGACCGCAAGGCGCGGTCGACTTCTAGCCTCTCCTTGAAGCCGCAATTGTTGGGGCGTATCATTTGCGAAGGATCGGCGTGAAAAGGCGCCGCTTCGGGAAAATGAACGCGAAGGAGATTGATCCCTTCTGTCGACCACTGATCATTTGAAAAGGCGTGGCGCCTAACGATCGCCATTGCGCCAATATGCGTGTCCCGCGCCAGGGCCCATTGTGCTTGGCATGGCTCGCCGACCAGCGTGATCAGCGCCGCGCCGCGCGGGACGTGATCCAACATCGTCAGTAGCCGTTTCTGGCGCTGCGCAGCCATAGCCATGCTCGCCGTCGTGACGACAAGGTTGAGCGAATAGAAACAAGTCGCCGCGATGGCGATCAGCCGCGCCGTCCGTAAATCGGCTTCTTCGCGAAAGCGAACGGCGAGCAAAGCGGTGGCCAGAATGAATGGCACCAGCCGCATATCGGCATAGGCCGACCCGAAGACGATCCGCGGCAACGCCAGGAAGAAGGCGAGCAGCACGAGGGAAGAGAATACTAGGTTGCGCGAGAAGCCGAGCATCGGACGATGGCGTGCTTCGACAAGAACGATCAACGTTGCCGCTACCGCGAATATGTCGAACACCTGCCAACGGTCGCGCAATGCCCCGATCAGCGCACTAAATTTGGCGGCAATGTTGAACAGATCGCCGGTCATTCCCCCGCTGACGTCACTGCGCCACATCAGCATCAGCAATGCAGGTCCGGCCATGACAAGGGCATGTGGCGCGGCCTTGAGGCCCGCTTTCCACCAGTCGATGCCGCGATCATGCTGGCGAACCGCCTCCGCAGAAAAGCACAACAGTCCAAGCGTTCCCCAACCAAAGGCATGGCAAGTGAAAAGAACGAAACTGATCGGGACGAAAAGAGCCAGTCGCAGTTTCAGACGGCCGAGTCGGGCAAGGCGAAGCCACAGTCCGAACGCGAGGAAGGCAAGCGCCATCGACAGCGTGAAATTGAGGAACCCGAACAGGAAGGGTTGCCCGAAAGCGAAGGGTAATGCGAATGCCGCCGTCGGTGGAATTCGGCCGTGAACCTCGCGCGCAACCCAAAGGAATCCTGCCACCGTTAACGGGGGTATCGTCATCGCGATCAACTTGACCGACAATTCCAGCCCGACAAGCTTGTTGAGTGGAACAACCCCTAGATCTACCCCCAGATTTCCGATCAATTGCCAGTGGAAGTCGAAGTAGCGCTGCAGATACGGCGAATTGGCAAGGTCGAGCTCGACCCGATAGCGACCCATGTGGCCAAGCAAGTCGACCAATGGTGGCACACCGGGGTATAACAATGGCACGAACGCCGCGAGGATCAGCGCCGCGACGTAAATCCGCGACTCCCACCAAGGGCGGACCGTTTGCGACATCGCG
>JBDTMR010000014.1:0-17236 GCA_039934175.1 Sphingomicrobium sp. | reverse complement strand
AGCGTGACGGTACGAGGTGCGCCGTAATAGACCGTGCGAATCCCGCCGACCGTGGAGAATTCCTGGGCATCGGTTTTGTAGGCGCGGTCCGACAGATTGTTGCCATAAACGCCGACGGCCCAATGCTTGTTGGCGGTTTCGTAAACGATCCGCGCATCGTGCATCCAATAGCTATTCTGGAACAGACCATCGATCTGGGTGTCGGTGTTGACGAACGTATTGTCGACGGACAGCGCGGTCTTTGACTTGTAGCGGGTCTGCGCACCGATGGTGATCGATCCGGCCGTGCCGAGATCGAAGCCATATTGGGCCCCGAAGCGCATCGTCCACTTCGGTGCGAACGCCGGGGTCTGAAACGCACGGCTGCCCCCAAATGCGACGAACTGCGCGTCGTCGAATTCCTTATAATCGGCATTGAGATAGCCGATCTGGGCGTCGAGCAGCAGACGCTCCACCGGGGTCCAGCTGGCTTCGAGCTCTGCTCCGCTGATCCGCAGCTTGCCGGCGTTGAGGACTGCCAGCTTTGGCGACGGCAGGCCCGTGATTGGATCGTCGTCGGTGCCCGAAACGCGCGCTTGGAAGTCTTTGTAAGTCGACGTGAACACAGCGCCGTTGAGAGTCAGTCCGGCGAGAGGGCGACTTTTGAACCCGGCTTCCCAGGACCAGACGCTTTCAGGATCATATTCGGTCGATTCACTCCCGTTCGGATTGTTTGCTCGCCCATTGAACCCGCCCGACTTGAAGCCTTTCGCGACGCGCGCATAAAGCATGACGTTCGGCGTCGCCTGCCAGTCAAGGCTCGCCATCGGCGACCAGTCATCCCATTTTCCCTTAGGAGGAGCGAAAACATAGGTGCCGTTGAAGGCCGGTAGCAACGAATAGAACGTGCTGGTCGTCCGCCAATAATCCTTTGTTTCCTTCGTGTAGCGAAGGCCGGCCGACAGGCGGACATCGGGAATCACTTCGTAGCTTCCGTTGACAAACGCGGCGTAGCTCTTGGTCGTCAGCCGATCGTCGACCGTGCGCAGGAAGCCGCTGTTAAGATACAGAGGGCCGAGCAGGTCGTCTGCATAAGCTTCCTGGTGCGAGTTGACTTGTTCGCGAAGGTAATAAAGGCCACCGACCAAGTTTAGGCGCTCACCCGTGTAGAGCAACTGAAATTCCTGGCTGACCTGATGCTGCTTCACCCCGACAAAGACGTCACCAATTTCGTATTGAGTTGCGTCGATGTCGATGAAGTCATCGGTCTTGAGGTTGCGGTAGGCGCTGATGGACTTGAAGGTCAGGTCGGGCGCCACGTCGATGGCAAGAGTCGCTGCCGTGCCGTAATGGGTAAGCTTTGTCGAATTCGGGAAGCCGGGCGTGGTGCGCCCTTTCCATTGGTAGTCTCCCGATCCGACCGGATCGGTCACCACCAGCGTTCCGCCGGAGAAGGTCCTGAGATTGTTGACCGGCCGGCCGACCGTCAGCGCCGCATCGTCATGCGAATAATCGGCGGTGAGGTCGAGGCGGACGTTCGAAGAAGGTGTAAACGCGAGAGCGGCACGGCCGCCGATGCTGTCCTTGTCGTTATAGCGTTCATCGCGGTAGCTGTCCTTTACGTAACCATCATGCTTCGACCGAGACAGTGCGAAACCCGCCGAAAGCGTATCGGACACCGGGCCCGATGCGGCAAGTTTCAGATCGAGCTGATCATAGCTTCCGATTGCAATCGATCCAGTCGCACGGAAATCCTGTCCCGGCTTGCGGGTCACGAACTTGATGGCGCCGCCGATCGTGTTTTTGCCGTACAGCGTGCCCTGCGGGCCGCGCAGGACTTCGAGCCGTTCGAGATCGAGCAGGTCAAGCTGGTTTCCACGGATGCGCGAGAGATAGACGTCATCGACGTACACGCCGACCGCAGGATCAAAGGTCTGCAGCGCGTCGGGCTGGCCGATGCCACGGATAAAGACGTTGGTCGCGTTCGACGAGCCGCGGCCCTGGACGATATTGAGGTTGGGGACCGCCCCCTGCAGGCCGGTCGTGTCGCTGGCCTGGATGCGATCGAGCGAACGCTCGTTGAAAGCGGAGATCGAGGACGGGACTTTCTGGACGCTTTCCTCGGTCCGGCGAGCGGTCACGACGATCGCCTGCTCCCCTCCTTCATCGTCGGCAGCGCCGGTAGCGACATCGGCGGCCGGTGCGTCAGCCGCTTCCTGAGTCGTCTCCTCCGCCGTCTGGGCATGCGCCGCCCCGGCGATCAACATTGCACCGCTCGCCATCAGAATTGCGCGCGAAACCACGGATTTTTTCATTTGCCCCATCCTCTTCCAAATGTGCCGCGGTAAGGCCGCAAGCATCTTATGAGGGTCTGCATAATGAAAGTTGAACCGACTTTCAACTTATGAGATATGGTCTTCATGGGGGAACGATTGACCAGTGGTGGCGAGCGGGCCCACAATACCGCGATGATGGCCAGCGAAGGCAAGGCGCCGCGCACTGCGCGCGGGGCCAAGACGATGCGCAAGATCCTGGACGCCGCGCTCCTCGAGTTTGGCGAACGCGGGTTCAACGAGAGTTCGATCGTGTCGATCACGAGCCGCGCCAATGTCGCGCTGGGCACCTTTTACACCTATTTTGATAGCAAGGAGGCGCTGTTCGCGGCGCTGGTCCAGGACATGTCGGGCAAGGTCCGCGATCATGTCGCGCCGGTGTTCGGCGAAGCGACCGACGGGCTGGATGCCGAACGGCGGGCGCTGGCCGCTTATCTGGACTTCGTTGCGCATCACAAGGAAGTGTACCGGATCATCGACGAAGCCGAATTCGTCGACCCGGCCGGTTTTCGCGACCATTATGAAACCACCGCAAGCCGGATCGCAGCGCGGCTGGCGCAGGCTGAGCAGAATGGCGATGTTGCCAAGGCCGATGCCTTTGCCACCGAGGTCCGCGCCTGGGCACTGATGGGGATGAACGTGTTTCTTGGCCTGCGCTTCGGAGTCTGGGGCAAGGAAGATCCCGACATTGTTGCGGCAGCAGCGAGCCGGATGCTGCACGACGGCCTGAAGCCCTGACCCTAAATCCCGCCCTAGTCTAGCGACCCTGCGATCCCGGCGAGCCGGTCGATATCGTCAGGGTCGTGATAGAGGCCGAGGCCGATCCTGAGCACGTCGCCGCGGACATCAGTGACGCAATTCCGGTCAAGCAATTCCTTTTGCCAGCGCTGCGCATCGGGCGAACGCAAGGCGAGAAAGCGCGCGTGCGGCCCGCCATCGATCGGGTTGAGCAATTCGACATTGCCAAGGACGGTCGGCGCGAGCGCAGCGACGGTCTGCGCGTGAAGCGCCGCGACCTTCGCCGAGATATCCGCCGTGGTCAGCCCTTCGTCGCGCAACATCCGACGGATCGCGGTGAACCGGTAGAAAACGGTCGGGTCGAACGTCGCGCCCATGAAGCGCATCGCGTCGCTGGTGTAGCCGACGCCGCCCGGCGGGGCCTTGAGATCGCCGAATTCGGCATACCAGCCGGTGATCGGCGGACGCGGGCCGAAGTCCGGCGGGCAATGCAGGAAGCCAAGCCCCTCCCCCGCCATGGCATATTTGTAGCCGCCGCCGAGGAAAAAGAGTTTTGCTCCAAGCGCAGGCGTCATGGGCGCATCGAGCGCCATGAAGCTGTGATAGCCGTCGACCACAACCCAGGGTCCGTCGGGGGTGGCGAGCCCCGCCAGTTCGTCGAGGATATCGACGATCCGGCCGCTGCCGAACAAGACATGGCTGACGAAGATGAGGTCGTGACGGCCGCGCCGGGCGGCAGCGAGGAAGCGTTCCGAGAAATCATCGAACCGTTCGGCGGCGACCTTTTCCTCGACCAGCCATTCGTCCTCCGCCCAGCGTGCGAACTGGCGGCGGGACGAATGAAATTCGCCGTCGCTGGTCAATACGCGAAGCCGGGCCGGGTCGCGGCGCGGACAGGCCGCGGCGAGCCGAACGACGAAATCGTGGGTGTTCGACGAAAAGACGATGGCCGAGGAATCGCCGGTGCCAAGCTCGGCCGCCACCTCGGCCTGTGCTTCGGGCCAGACCTCGCCCATCACCTTGTCCCATTTGCGGTCCGCAAGGCGCGCCGCATCTTCCCATGCTTCGACCTGTGCGTCGAAGCTCACGTCGGGCCACAAGTGATGGCTGTGCGCCGCGAAATGCAGTCTGTCGCCGCCCGCCGCGAGGCTTTTCGAGAACAAATGCTTGAAGCTCATATCTCGGTGCGCAGCGACCAGAGTTGCGGGAAGGCGCGCTTGTCGAGCGTGGACTTCAGATAGGCCGCGCCTTCCGATCCGCCGGTGCCGCGCTTCATGCCGATGATCCGTTCGACCGTCAGGACATGCTTCATCCGCCACGCGACCAGGGCATCGTCGATGTCGACCAGCTTTTCGGCGAGGCCGTAGAGTTCGAACCAGCGTTCGGCGTCGCGGTAGACCGCCAGCCAACTGACGCCAATCGCCTGATCGTCCGACACGTCGAACCCGGCCCGACCGAGCGCGGCATTGGCGACTTCCCACAGGCTCGGTTCGTCGAGCGCGGCCTGCAGCCGGCGGCGGCCATCGACGCCGCCCTCGCCGAGCTTGAGGAAACGTTCGTCCTTGAGCCCAAGGCGGAATTCGAGTTCACGGAATTGCACCGACTGGAACCCCGACGAGGTCCCCAGCACGTGGCGGAATTGCATGTAGTCGAACGGGGTCAGGGTCGAGAGGATGTCCCACGACAGGGTCATGACCGTCTGGATCCGGCTGACCCGCGACATCGCCTTGTGGGCGCTTCCATACCGGTCGTCGGCAATCAGGCGGCAGGCGAGTTTGACCTCGTGCAGCATCTGCTTGAGCCACAATTCCTTGGTCTGATGGATGATGATGAACAGCATCTCGTCATGGTGATCCGAGATCGGATGCTGCGCGCCGAGCAAGTCGCCAAGCGCCAGGTATTCGGCATAAGTGATGCCAGCGGGGGTCGCGGTCATGCGACCCCGCTTAGGACAGAAAAAGGTCGGCTCAAAGCCTAGTTGTCAGGATTCTGCTGTCCGAGCGCGCCCGAATTGAACACACCAATGTTGCCGAACAGTTCGTCGAAGAAGCTGCGCTTGCGGCCCAGCGTCGGCGTGCTGTCGCCATTCGGGCGGATCGCGACAATGGTCTTTTCGTCAGTCCGATCGACCGACGCGACGTTGCCGGCCGTATCGAAGCGGATGTAGAGCAGGTCCTGGTCGATCGTCTTGGACGATCGAAACGGAACCGTCTTGGTGTCGGACGAGAGGTAATACCAGTCGTCGGCGTTGAACTGACCGGTGAAGGTCGGCCGGCCGAGTGTCTTGGTGACCGATTCCTTATTGTCGATCCCGACCTGGATACCACCAGCGAGTTCGTTATCGAGCACGAAGCCACGGTGATCCCTGATCCCGGCGCACCCCGTCACCATCGCTGCTCCCATCAAGGCCGCAGCCAGCTTGACCCAGGTCGACGCCATTCAATTCACTCCTTAGCTCGATAACCCGCCGCTTGCGTCGCGGCGAGGCAGCCTCAATATGCGGCCTTGCGCGCTGCTTCAAGTGAAGAGGGTGCGGACTTAAAGGAAGCTGAATGATCTGGCCATTTTCCCGCCGCCCAATGCTTGCCGACGCCCTTCCGCTCTATGCCGCTTTGGTTGCCGAAGCGCGCCGCCCGCGCTGGTACCGCGAGGCTGGCGCCGAGGATTCGATCGACGGGCGCTTCGCGGTGCTCGCGACCATCATGGCGCTGACCGACATCCGCCTAGGCGAGGGCGGCGAGGAAGCCGCCGCGCTGTCGCCGCGCCTGACCGAAATCTTCGTCGACGACATGGATTCGCAATTGCGCCAATCGGGACTGGGCGACCCCACACTGGGCAAGCAGGTCCGCGCGATGATCGGCATGCTGGCCCGGCGGATCGTTTCGTGGCGCGCCGCCGATTCTCTTCCGGAGGAGAGAATGGCGACGGCGCGAATGTCGCTTTATCGCGACCAGGAAGTTTCCGACGAAGTTGCAGCGACCGGATTGCGGTTCATCGACGAATTTGCGGGGAGACTGGGGGAGACGGATGATTCGGCACTGGTCGAAGGGGCGTTGAAATGAGCGAGGATTTCGAATTTTTGTTGCCGCTTGACCAGGTTCGCGACGGCGAACGGATCGAATTGTCCGCGAGCGACCCGGAATGCGCGACCATCGCCAAGCGGCTTGGCCTGTTGTCTCTGTCGGCGCTGAGGGCGCATGTCGTACTTTCGCGCGAGGGCGACAAGGTCAGTGCGAAAGGGCGCGTGCTTGCCCATCTGGACCAGGCATGCGTGGCGACCGGAGAGCCGGTGGCCGCGCATATCGACGAGCCGTTCGACCTGCACTTCCATCCCGAACCGCAGATTGCACCGGATGAGGAAATCGAATTGGAAGGCGCCGCGCTCGACACGATTTTCCACGACGGAGCGCGGATTCCGCTGGGCGATGCGATCGTCGATACGCTCGCGCTTGCGCTCGACCCTTATCCGCGCAGCGCGGATGCCGAAGATGCGCTGCGCGAGGCGGGCGTTATCAGCGAAGAAGAGGCCGGGCCGTTTGCAGCACTAGCCGCGCTCAAGGAAAAGATGGCGAAAGACTGACGGCGCTGTTGGCGCCGCAACCGCTTAGAACGGAACGTCGTCGTCGAGGTCGGTGTCGAACGCCGCCGGTTGCGGGCGCGACTGCTGGCGCGGTTGACCGCCGCCAAAGCCGCCGTCGTCATAGCCGCCGCTCTGGTTGTAGCCGCCGCCACCGCCGCCCGCGCCGCCTTCGCCGCGGGCATCGAGCAGGACCAGTTCGCCGCGATAGCGCTGCAGGACGATTTCGGTCGAATAACGGTCGGCGCCGCTCTGGTCGGTCCATTTCCTGGTCTGGATCTGGCCTTCGAGATAGACTTTCGAGCCCTTGCGCAGATACGACTTGGCGACGCGGCCGAGATTCTCGTTGAAGATGACGACTTGGTGCCACTCGGTACGTTCCTGGCGGTTGCCGTCCTTGTCCTTCCACGTTTCTGACGTGGCGACGCGCAGATTGACGACTTCGCCGCCATTGTTGAGCGAGCGCGCCTCCGGATCGGCCCCCAGATTGCCTACCAGAATCACCTTGTTCACGCCCGCCATCTCGCTCTCCTTCGATAAACTCTCGAGCGATGCGTTAGCCGCTAGCCGAGGCCGAAAGCAACAGCCGTCCAATAGGTGATGCCGGCCGCGGCATAAGCCAGCGCGAACAGGTAGCCGACCATGAACATCGGCCATTTCCAGCCATTGGTTTCGCGCCGCGTGATCGCGATAGTCGAGATGCACTGCGGGGCGAAGACGAACCAGGCGAGGAAGGCGAGCGCGGTGGCGATGCTCCACTTGCCGGCGAGGCGTTGCTCGAGCGTCTGGAGCTCATCCTGCTGTTCGGCATCGAGCGCGTAGACGGTGCCGATCGCGCTGACCGCGACTTCGCGCGCGGCCATCGTCGGGAGCAAGGCGAGGGCGATGTCGTGATTGAAGCCGATCGGACTGACCACGACCTCGATCGCGGTGCCGATTTTCCCGGCAATCGAGACTTCGGACTGTTTCTGCCCGGGTCCCGCTTGGGGGAAGCTGGCCAGCGCCCACAGGATGATCGTCGTGGTCAGGATGATCGTGCCGGCGCGTTTCAGGAAGATCCAGGCGCGCTGCCACAGGCCGATCAGGACGTCGCCGACGCGCGGCATCTGATATTTGGGCAATTCCATCATGAAGGCGCCGCCGCCGCCCTTCACGACGGTGCGGCGGATCAGCAAGGCCGCGAGCAAGGCACCGACGACGCCGGCGAGGTAGAGGCCGAACAGGACGAGGCCCTGCAGGTTGATGCCGGGGCCGACACTGCGTTCCGGGATGAAGGCAGCGATGATCAACGCATAGACCGGGAGCCGGGCCGAGCAGGTCATCAGCGGCGCGACAAGGATGGTGGTGAGGCGGTCCTTGGCATTGTCGATGGTGCGGGTCGCCATGATGCCGGGGACGGCGCAGGCAAAGCTGGACAACAGGGGGATGAAGGCACGGCCCGACAGGCCGGCGTGGCTCATCAGCCGGTCCATGATGAAGGCGGCGCGGACCATGTATCCTGAACTTTCTAGGATCAGGATGAAGAGAAACAGGATGAGGATCTGGGGCAGGAAGACGATCACCGCGCCGACTCCGCCAAAGACTCCGTCGACGATTAGCGAGCGGGCGAAACCCGCTGGCATGACGTTGCCGATCGCTTGGCCGAGGGTGAGGATTCCAGCTTCAAGCGCGTCGGCAGGGACCGCGCTCCACGCGAATACCGCCTGGAACATGACGAATAGGATGGCAGCGAGGATGATTGGTCCGGCGAGCGGATGGAGAAGCACCGAATCGAGGCGGTGCGTCCAGCGGCGCACCGGGGCTTCGCTGACGATGGCGGAAAGCGCGATCTCGCGCGCCTTGCGGTGCAGGTTGATCGGTTCCGTCGGTGGCAGGTCGCTGCCCGCGACCGCGCGCTGGTGACCGAGTTCGTCTTCGAGGATGGTCAGCAGGTCCTGGATCCCGCGCTTGCGGACGGCAACAGTCTCGACGACCGGGACGCCGAGCGCGGCGGACAGTCGGGCCGGGTCGAGTTCGAGCCCGTCGCGGCGAGCGAGGTCGGCCATGTTGAGCGCAACCACCGTTGGACGGCCGAGCGCGATCAGTTGCAAAGCGAAGCGCAAATGGTTGTCGAGGTTGGAGGCGTCGACGACGATCAGCAGCGCATCGGGCAGGCGTTCGCCCTGCTGGCGACCGAGCAGGACGTCGCGGGTGACGGCTTCGTCGGGGCTTGCCGGGTCGAGACTGTAGGTGCCGGGAAGGTCGATCAGGTCGAATTCGCGGCCCGAGGGAAAGCTGGTCCGGCCAACATGGCGTTCGACCGTGACGCCGGGATAATTGCCGACCTTTTGCCGCGCGCCGGTCAGCGCATTGAACAAAGCGCTCTTGCCCGCATTGGGGTTGCCGACGACCGCGACCAACGGGGTTTTCGTCATGCAGCCTCGAGCACGACCTTGATCGCGCGGGCATGGGCACGGCGGATCGCGACGGTCATGCGTCCGACCCGCACGGCAAGCGGGTCGCGCCCGAACGGACCCTGATGGAGCGCTTCGACCGCGACACCTTCATCGAAACCGAAATCCTTGAGGCGCAGCGCGGAAGCATCGTCGAGCCCGCCCCAATCGACGGTCACGATTCGGGCACGAACGCCGACGCGCAGGGTTTCCAGAGAGAGGGGCTCGCTCATGTTGCGAGTGATTATCAATAACGACGGGCTTTGGGAAGCCGAATCAGGCGGGCGGGTAGCGTAGCCGTCCGAGGAAGCGGGCAAAGCTGGGCTTGCGTACCGGATCGCCGCGCCACTGGGCCTTCCACTTTTCGAAGCTCATCACGTTGGCGATGCGGCGGTCGAGGAAAGCACGGCTTTCGACCAGGCCCTCGCTCTTGTCATCGAGCCAGGCGAGCAGGGTCGAGGAATAGACCGCGCCCAGCGTGATCCGCTTGGTGTAATGGTTGAAGTCGGTCGCGGTGTCGCCGGCCAGCCGCCAGATGCGGTCGGCGGTGCGCCAGCCCAATTTGGCGGCGCGCGGTGCGTTTTGCGGCATCGCCATGATCGCGAGCGCCGAGCGGATTGCTTCGCGCGCGGGCTCCATCACCACGAAGCGCTGCCATACCAGTTCGGTAATCCGGTCGCGGATCTTCATCGCGGCGATCCGTTCGGGTGGAAAGGCTTCGACCATGGCGGCGTCGACCGCGCCGACATAGGCTTCGACCATGTCGATCGGGCTTTTGCCGAAGGCGAGCCGGGCAATCGCCGGATCGACCCCGGCCTGCGCGGCGGCGGAATCGACTGCCTTGACGGTCCAGCCGTCGAACACCGCATTATTGCCGACTGCAAGTCCGAGTTGGTCGCGAACCGCCTGCAGCGGGGTGGGATCGTCGGTCATTCGCCTTTTGTGCCCTGTTGGCCGCGAACGCGCAAGCGGACGAGGGCGAGCGCAACCACGATCAACAGCGCCCCGAGCCAGTCGAGCACGGTCAGGCTTTCACCGTAAAACCGCCAGCCGAGAAAAGCCGACAGCGCCGGCTGGGTGAGCATCGCAATCCCCACCACGAGCGGCGGCACCTGGCCCAGCGCGAACACGAGCAGACCCTGGCCGATGACCTGGCTGCACATCGCGAGCGCAAACAAGGCGGTCCAGTCGGCAGGCGCGAAGGTTTCGCCGCTGACAAGCGCGGCGGGAAGCAGCATCGCGGCGCCGAACAGGCTGGCGAGAAACAGCAGGGGCATCGGCGCCAGCGTCCGGCGGGTGTCGTCGACCGCAATCAGATAGCCCGCGTAAAGCAGCCCCGCGAGCGCGGCGAGCAAATCGCCGCGGAGGTGCGCCGCGCTGAGTTCGGCGCTGCCCCACATCAGCAGGGCGCAGCCCGCAGCAGCGAGTAGCAAGGCGAGTGCCTGGACTGTCGAGGGCAGGCTGCGCGCCAGCCACAGCCCCCAGGCAGCAAAGATGAAGGACGAGATGTTGCCGAACAGCGTCGCATTGCCGAGTTTGGTGAGGAGGATCCCCTTGTGCCAGGCGGCGAGATCGGCGGCGAAGAAGAACGCGGCAAGCGCGATCGCGAGCACCGCGGCGCGGCGCGGCCAGTGCACCGGCTGCTTGACCATCCGGGCGATCAGCCAGAGGAACGGGATGGCCAGCGCCATCCGCCAGAAACCGGCCGAGATCGGGCCGACCCCGCTGTGGCGGACGAGAAACGGGCCCATCGCCAGCGCGACATTGCCGAGCAGCAAGGCGACGAAGGCGAGCGGGTGCGTGGTTGAATCGTTTCGATCCGCAACTATTTGAGCTTGCCCGGCGCCGCTGTCCATTTCGGCCCACTAGCAGAAAGGCCCGATATGCCCAGCCTGTTCGATTCCGTGGAACTGAGCCCCGCCCTGAAGCTGCCCAATCGCGTGGTGATGGCTCCACTGACCCGCGGCCGCGCCACCCGCGAGGCGGTACCGACGCCATTGATGGGCGAATATTATTCGCAGCGTGCCGACGCCGGGCTCATCATCAGCGAGGCGACCGGGATCAGCCGCGAAGGGCTGGGCTGGCCAAGCGCACCCGGACTGTGGAGCGACGCGCAGGTTGAAGGCTGGAAGCCGGTCGTCGGCGCGGTCCATCAACGCGGCGGGCGGATCGTCGCGCAATTGTGGCACATGGGACGGATGGTCCATTCCGACGTCAACGGGACCGAGCCGCTGGCGCCGAGCGCGATCACACCGCCCGGCGAAGCGCACACTTATGATGGCAAGAAACCGTTCGAGCAGCCGCGCGCCGCGACGCGGGACGATATCGCGCGCGTGCTCGACGATTATGCGCGCGCCGCCCGCAATGCGATTGCGGCCGGATTCGATGGCGTGCAGATCCATGCCGCCAACGGCTATCTGATCGACGAATTCCTGCGCGAGACTTCGAACCGCCGCGACGACGATTATGGCGGGCCGATCGCCAATCGCGTGCGCCTGCTCCGCGAGGTGGCGCAGCGCGTCGCCGACACCATCGGCGCCGAACGGACCGGGGTTCGCCTGTCGCCCAACGGCGCGGTCAACGGGGCCGACGATTCAAACCATGTCGCCTTGTTCACCGAGGCGGCCCGGACGCTCGACGCAGTCGGCATTCCCTGGATCGAGATGCGTCAGCCCGGCCCGCAGTCGAGCTTTCGCCCGACCGATCAGGAGCCGGTGTCGCCCTATATGCGCAAGGTGTTTCGCGGCAAGATCGGACTGAACAGCGACTATCGGCTAGGCAGCGCGTCGGACATGATTGCCGATGGCAGCGCCGATTTCATCGCGTTTGGCCGAACCTTCATCGCCAATCCCGATCTGGTCGAGCGGTTGCGCACCGAGGCACCGCTCAATCGCTGGGATGCCGACACCTTCTACTCGGCGGGGCCCAAGGGCTACACCGACTATCCGACACTGACGGAACAGGCGGACGCCTGAATGATTGACCCTTCATCGAACGGTGAAGGATGCGATCATGGAACAAAAGGTTGGACGAACATTGGCCGCGGGCGCCGCATTGGCCGGAGTCGCGCTGGCCGGCGCGGCCTATTACGTCTTCCAGGAAAAGCAGACCGAGGAACCCGAATTTCGCGCGCTGCGCAGCGACGATGCTTTCCAGATTCGCGACTATCCCGAGGTCGTGGTTGCCGAGACGATCGTCGACGGCCCGCGCAAGGACGCGTTGGGCCGCGGCTTTTCGATCCTTGCCGGTTATATCTTCGCCAAGTCGCGCGACGGCGAGAAACTGGCGATGACGGTTCCGGTGATGCAGGATTCGGGCGACCCGATGGGGTCCGACCCGCCAATGTTCGACGACGATCTGATGGACGGCGGTTGGCGCACCCGGTTCGTCATGCCCGCCGGGCGGAAGGCCGGCGACCTGCCAACCCCGCCCGCCGGCGTTGCGCTGGTCACGATGCCGCCGCGCCGGGTCGGCGTCGTCACATTTACGGGCCGTCCCGACGATGCCGAACTGGCGACGCAGGAAGATCGCCTGCGCGGCTGGCTGTCGCGCCACAATGAGAAAGCCGCAGCTCAGCCCGAATATGCTTTTTACAATTCCCCGATGATCCCGGGGCCGCTGCGTCGCAACGAAATCTGGCTGGCGCTCGACTAAGCGAAGCGCTTCCTGAGCTCGAGCAGGGCGAGTGCGGCTTCGGCGGCACCCGCACCCTTGTTGGACTGCGCCGGGTCGGCGCGGACGATGGCCTGCGCCTCGTCTTCGGTGGTGAGGATGCCGTTGCCGACCGCGATCCCGTCCATCGTCAGCGCCATCAGGCCACGCGCACTCTCGCCGGCGACGATTTCGAAATGATAGGTTTCGCCGCGGATGACGACGCCGAGCGCGACATAGGCGTCGAACTTCCCGCTTTCGTCGGCAAGCGCGATCGCGCCGGGCAATTCCAGCGCGCCTGGGACGGTGATGGTTTCGTGCGTATGGCCAGCAGCGTCGATGGCACCGCGCGCGCCGGTGAGCAGCATGTCGTTGAGGTGTGCGTAGAACCGCGCTTCGGCAATCAGGACGTGGGCCAAATGCTTACTCCGGCTGGATGATGGGACGCTCTTCGACGATCGCCAGCCCGTAAGCGGACAGGCCGACCGGGGTGTGGCGCGTATTGGTGAGCAGGATCATGTCGTGGATGCCGAGCGCCGCGAGGATCTGCGCACCAATGCCGTAGCCGCGCAATTCGGGGCCCCCGGTGGAAGGTTTGCCGGAGCGCAGGTCGGTGGCGCGGCTGAGCGATCCCGGTGCGGCGGCGTGGAGGGCGACGACGACGCCGGAGCCTTCGGCTTCGATCATTGCCATCGATCCGTCGAGCAGGCCGGCGCGGGCGCCCTGTTCGCCCAGCAGGTCGGCGAACAGGTCGATAGAATGCATCCTCACGAGGGTTTCGCTGTCCGGACGGATCGCGCCGTGGACGAGCGCGAGCTGTTCCTCGCCGCTGGCCTTGTCGCGGAAGACCTGGGCGGTCCATGGCTTGCCGCTGCGGCTGGTGAAAGCGGTCTGGGCGACCCGCTCGACCATGTGGTCCTTCTTGAGGCGATAGGCGATGAGATCGCGGATTGTGCCGATCTTCATGCCGTGAGTGCGGGCGAAATCCATCAAATCGTCGAGCCGCGCCATGGTACCATCTTCGCGCATGATTTCGCAGATCACGCCCGAAGCGTTGAGCCCGGCCAAGCGCGAGACGTCGACCGCCGCTTCGGTGTGGCCGGCACGGACGAGAACGCCGCCCGGACGCGCGACGAGCGGGAAGACGTGGCCTGGCGAGACGATGGCGTCGGCATCATTGCCGGCGTCGATCGCAACCGCGACAGTCCGCGCCCGGTCGGCCGCCGAGATTCCCGTGGTGACTCCATCGCGCGCCTCGATCGAAACGGTGAAGGCGGTTTCCAGCTTGGTGCCGTTGGTGCGCGCCATCGGGGCAAGGCCGAGCGTGTCGGCGCGGTCCTTGGTCAGCGCGAGGCAAATCAGGCCGCGGCCATGGCGCGCCATGAAATTGATCGCATCGGGGGTCGCCATCTGGGCGGGAATGACGAGATCGCCCTCATTTTCACGGTCGTCGTCGTCGACCAGGATGAACATGCGTCCGTTGCGCGCTTCGTCGATGATTCGTTCGGGGCCGACAAGAACGTCGGTGGTGCCGCTGACCAGCAGCTTTTCCAGCTTGAGCAACGTGTCGGCGGTCGGGTTCCATTCGTCCGAGCCAAGTTTGCGCAGGCTGTTGGGATGAAGTCCTGCAGCGCGGGCGAGACCGGAGCGGCTGACTTCTCCGGTGGCGATGACGGCGGTGAGCCGTTCGATCAGGTCGGTTGACATGACATCGCGGTATCACACTACAATGTGCGAATCTAGCGTCGTGCATCACATCGCGTTTTACGAGGTGCGCGCTTGCTCGAGGCGCTGAAGATAGCGCGCAAGGACGTCTATTTCGACATTGGCGGCCTGTTCTGCGGTCAGCGATCCCAATGTGGTGTGATTCGCGGTGTGCGAAATGACATTCACCGAAAAAATGCAATGATCGGCGCGGTCGCTGACGACGTTCACGGTCAAGGAGACGCCATCGATCGTGACCGAGCCCTTCGGCGCGATGAACTTGCCGAGGTCGCGGGAGGTGCGGAACGCAATTTCCAGCGAATCGCCGACGGGGACGACATTATCGACCGTTGCGACGCCGTCGACGTGGCCGGTGACGAGGTGACCACCCATTTCGTCCCCAAGTCGAAGTGCGCGCTCCAGGTTGAGCTTGGCGCCCGGTTCCCAATGCGACGGCGCGGTGCGGCTGACGCTTTCGTTGCTGACGTCGACAGAAAACCAGTCGTCGCCCTTCTCCACCACGGTCAGGCAGACACCCGAACAGGCAATGGACGCTCCGAGATCGACCCCAGCCATGTCATAGCCGCACGCGATGGTGAGGCGGAGGTCGCCGCGCTGGCGGACCGACCGGACGCTGCCGATGTCAGTGATGATTCCGGTGAACATGGCCTAGTCGCTCTCCTCGCGAACGCGCTGGTAGACTTCGAGCCGGTCGATGCCAAGCGCGCGGCCGTCGCTGTGAATCCAGCGGCCATGGGCGTTGGCAATTGCGTCGAGCCCGACATAGCCGAAGCTGGACTTGCCTTCGCCGACGATGATCGGCGCGCGGTATATCAATATCCGGTCGACCAGGTCGGCCGACAAAAAGGCGGTCGCGGTGCCCGATCCGCCTTCGACCAATAAGTCGTTGACGTCATGAAGTCGGTATACATCCTGCGGAGATTCCAGCATTTTCCAACCTTCGACGGGCGCCATCGTCCGGCTGAGCAGGGCGCGGCGGGGCGAGCGCAGCTCGAGGCCGGGGAGGCGCACGTCGAGGCTCGGCGAGTCGGCTTCATAGGTGCCGCGCCCAACCAGGATCATGTCGGCGTGGGCGCGTTCGAGATGAACGTGGGCGCGGGCATCCTCGCCGGTGATCCATTTCGATTCGCCTGAGGGCAGCGCGATCTTGCCGTCGATCGACAGCGCCAGCTTGAGCGTGATGCGCGGGCGGCCGAGCGCGATGCGGGTTAGATAGCCTGCAATGCTGGCGCGCGCCGCTGCGACCCCTTCGCCGATGGAGACGGCAATCCCGGCGGCGCGCAACATTGTCGCGCCTGCCCCCGCGGTGCGCGGGTCGGGATCGGCGGTGGCGATGACCACGCGGGCGATCCCGGCGTCGGGGATCAGCGCGGCGCAGGTCGGGCCGCGCGGACTGGAATGCGCGCAGGGTTCGAGGCTGGTGAACAAGGTGGCGCCGCGCGCGCGCGCGCCGGCATCGGCAAGCGCGACGGCTTCGGCATGCGGGCGGCCGGCCGGCTGGGTCGCGCCGCGCCCGACGATCTCACCGTCCGAAGCGATGACGCAGCCGACATTGGGGTTGGGCGCGGTGGACCCGCGCACTGCTTCGCCGAGAGCTATCGCCTCGGCCATCATCAGCGAATCACTGGATTCCAAGCTGGTTCTGCAACTTCTGGAACTGTTCCTGCCGCTTGCGCTTGGCTTCGTCGATCGCCGCCTGGTCCCTCTTCTGGTCGGCGATGATTTCGGCATCCGTGCGGTTCGACGGATAGCTGGTCACATAGGTGATCGTTGGCGGGGGCGCGGTGTTGATCTGCGAATCGACGAAGAACAGGATCGTGATGATGATCGTGCTGAGAATGGCCAACGAGGCGCCGATGACCTGTTCGCGGCTGCGCTGGCGCATGAAGGCGCGAAGATCGCGGAAGGCGGCGCGCGGGCCGTGGATGGGGGGAAAGACCGACATTGATCCCGACATAAGGCGGGGCGGGGCCGTTCGCCAGCCCTGCCCCGCAAGCAACGGCCATGGGGTCAGCCGTTGAGCTCGAATTGCAACGTCACGGTCGTGGAGGAATAGACCGCCTTGCCGCCTTCCGTTGCGGGCGCATATCGCCAGTAACGCAGGATGTGGCGACGCGCCGCCTCCAGGAAGGCGCGGTCGATGTCGCCGACTGGTTGGACCGCGACGACCCTCCCCTTGTCGTCAATGCTGAGCTTGAGTTTCAGCGTCGCTTCCTGGTCCGTCAGCCGCTTCGAATCCGGATAGGGCGGGCGAAGGTCGGCGGCGGCGGTCTTGAGCACCGCTTTGGTGCGCACGATCGGCGGGAGGTCGAGCGGCGGCACGTAGGGATTGACCGGTTCGGTCCCGGCAATCGGGCCGATCGGCGCGCGTTCATCAAGAGTCTCGGTTTGGAAACTGATCGGAATCTCGGTCTTGATGATCGGGTCGGTGGTGTCGATCTGGCTGACCAGGTTCGACGGCTCGCTCTTGGGAACGGGCTTGATCGGGTCCGGAGGCGGAAGCTCCTTGAACACGTCGATGACCTTGATCGGAGGATCGGTGTAGCGATCGACCTCCATCTTTGCGGCCATGGCGAGCGCGATCACGGCAACATGGACGCCGACAATGAGGGCAAGGGTGGTGGGGCGGACCTTCTGCTGGTCGCGGGCGGGAGCATAAGCGAGCATCTGCACCTCCTCTACTGGAAGTTGTGATGATACATCGTTACATTGTAATGGCAAGGGTTGTGCCGCCTCCCAGAATCGTAATGCCTTAGCGGGAAGCGGCGCGCAGCCGGGCGATACTTCGAGCCTTGCCGATG